>NZ_JACVTS010000032.1:0-37257 GCF_016624545.1 Erwinia sp. S38
ATCCGCATCACAGCCGCGTACCGCCAGCAGGTGGTGGCTGTGGCTGAATTTTATCGTAGGATTAGTGCTCATTGTATTCCTTCACATCGGCAGAGAAATTATGCTCTAGAAAAACAGGCATGAATTAATTAAGTTAATTATTTCTTAATTTTTATCGAATATTCCTTATGAAAGTCCTTGCCAAAATGGATTGTTAATTCGCGCCCAACTTTTCATATCTGCTGATAATATGCAACAATAGTTACGCACTTCATCAAGCCATAAATACTTATTACACTCACCCACTTAAAATAAATAACATCAAACCACTTACAGTTAAGCCCTGGCTATTAAGGACCTATTCTTTAGCCTAACTAAAAATAAATCAACCACTATATAAATAATGTACCTTTCACAGTTTATTCCTATGCTAATTCAGTCATTAATTCTATACAACATGTTATAACAATTCTCTTCAGAAGATAAATCATATCTATAAAAACAATAATCTGAGAACTGCTTGATTTTTTCTTCATTTAAATTACTAAGTAATGGTGTATCACAACCTGCATTGCAATTTGTTGGATCAACGAAAAAAATTTTTGCACTCATATGCTTTTTAATAAAAAAGACATATTCTGTATCTTCCTTGAATTCACCAGATACCTGCTCAACACCAACAAAAAACCATGAAATGGACAATATTAATGCCATTATGAAAGCGACCCAACAATAATTTAACCTGTTAGCATTACCCATATCTCCCCCTAGGTTTTTTATATTTAGTTGGTTTACCCAGATTAAATTATTTTCTCAATTTCCCAACAAACTCCATACCTAAATTACCAGGGCAGGATCTTTCGATTACTTCGTTAGGCTTTTTGGGATTACGGTAAAAAACCTGATGTTCCTTGTGCCCACCAAGTTCCGTAATATTAAAATAGTTAAGCAGCGTGGATATAATTTCTTTTACTGCCTTTTCTTGCAAAGGAGTTACCACATCATCAAGATCCCACCATTGTTCATCTATGTCAGACATTAATACAATTCCTATAATAGATGTATTGCCAAAACTTATGTGAGCACCTTTATTCCTTATATCCTGCCCTTCAAAAATTTCACCATCGCATCCAACAGCATAATGATAACCAAACTGGTTAAAGTTATTCATATGCTCTTCTTCAATTTTTTTATTTTATCATCATTCGAATCTGAACATGAATAACTATTTCCAGCATTATGAATGGCGACTTTAGTATAATTTCAGTCATGGGATACTTTCTGGCTATCACTGGCCTTCCAGTCCGACCGAGTTTTGAATACATATCCACTCTTTCTCACTCCTGATATTATCGCTTTCCGCACTGCGGCTCTATTATTTAACTGAAGAGGAATAATTTCATGATTTTTTTATCTAATTTCTGCGCCGATAACACTGTAAATTCTGAATTAAAATCATTACTCTTTAAATCATCATCACCTGACATAACCTCATCATCCAAGAAAATCTCTTTCTTTGGTGAAATAAAATTAAATGAATTCTATCGTAGGATTAGTGCTCATTGTATTCCTTCACATTTCACATCGGCAGAGAAATTATGCTCTAGAAAAACAGGTATGCATTAAGTAAGTTACTGCTTGATCTTTATCGTATATTACTTATAAAAGTCTTTACCGGAATACATTGTACCAAGCGTAACCCAAGAAACAGTTACGCGATAATCACCTGACTTTTTCGGTCCCCCAACTATGATGAGGCGGTGGTAATCTTTTTTTACTCCACCCTCTCCACAAAAAACTATTTTTTATTTCTCCTGAATCCATACCAGCCCTGATTTGTTTGGGATTATACTTACCGAAATGCTGAGTTCATCAATAGCCACATCTTTTATTTCAATGACATCTTGGCATTTGTGATTAATTGTTGCATCTTTAATATTATTTTTCAGATAGGATTACTGAGTGAGTACAGAGCAACCAGGTACAATAAAAATCATAATGCAGATAAAATATTTCATTTAGTTCAATAGTTTGAAAGTCCAGCTCCAAAAAAATATTATTTCCGCAAAAATCTCACACTTAAAAAAACAATAAACTCTTTTTAATTTATTTTTATTTTATGTTTTTATCTATTTCACCTCCTGGTGTTGTCGCCCCCATAGAACACCCATTAATATGAATTAACATATCCAACTTTAACTTAGTCCTACCCATAATTATTATATGGTGATAATCTTCTTCTTCCCTTTCTCTTCCCCCAACTTTCAAAGCATTCACTTTCGGCATCCGTTTTAAACCAACTCCCGGAGGTGATATAGTCACTCCGACATTGTCCTTAAATAAAATAGTATTAGTTATTTCAATTTCAGACGAATAGTTCTTCCCAACATATCCTTCAGGAAGTTCACTTCCTTCAGGATAAAACTTCGGCATAGAACTTTCATAATCTAAAAAAAAATGATGAGCACAATTAATTTTTTCATGCTTATTTTACTGATTTAAAAACCAACCATCCAAAAACATGTTGGGAAAAGTAGTTAAGACTGATTTTTTATTTTATTTTATTTTATTTTATTTTATTTTATTTTATTTTACAATAAACTCTCCACCAAGAGAAAAGCTTTATTTCAATTAATTCATCACTATCTTTAGAAGTAATACTTCCGCCATCAACCTTACAGACAGGCTCATCCCAAACGATCCAGTGGTTCTTTGACGATGAGTCACCATTGCCCATCCTTTTAATATCTCAGCAGATATGAAGGTTACAACTCTGTACCCTTGTTTAGCAAAAGAATTAAGTCTTACTATATCTGTCTCATTAGCATGTGAAAGGCTAATGTTATCGAATACTTTCTCATATCCGGCCTTATCGAACCATTCAGTCAACTTCCCCAACATTGTTATACCAGAGACCTGATCATCCACTTCATCGTAACTCATAATTGAATTTTCAGAATCCCTCAAACTAGCTAATGTAATCCAATCCAAACCTGATACTGTTTCTCTGCCGTAATCATCATAGAATGCTCCTTTCGGGTGACTACATCCATCCCCAGGCGAAATATTCAGAATGCCTATTTTGGTTTCCCCGTACAACTAGAGTTCATTTGCAGTTTGCTTATAAACACCCGGCCTGTCCATCTGCAGACAATAAAAAATCGAACATCAAAGCTATTTGCCTTACTGTCCTGTAAAGATCATATACATATACGAGGCCAAAATACACAGCCCACAGGAGAGCTGAGGTGCTAATAAAAAACACAGGAACTTCTGCAACAAGCTGAAACGATCGCACATGAAGACTCTCGGGTACTCGAAATCAATAGAAATGCTATTGGCACATTCATTGAGCGAGAATACTATCTGTAGCAACCATATTTAACACATTGTATACCACTACTGTGTGGAAAAATCACCGAAAAATAAATTATGGGTACCTTTTAAACACCCAGGATTCATTTTTTTTACAGGACTCGAAGTTGTTTTCATCTGAGGGATCAAATTCAGAGGTAACCTCTTTCAGGTGCCCATTGAATAGATTAATGAAGGCTCCTTGATTGCTGCCAACGTAGGCATAATCACCTTTTTTAAGATAATCAACCTCAAAGATTCCTTCGCTAAGGCCTTGCTCATATTTTTTATAGTTATGCACCATGTCCAACAAGATAATATTAGTATCCTGAGGACTATCTTCATTTAGCTTCTTTGGCTTACCCCATATAAAAATTTTAGAACCATCGCATTTGACGTTATAACCGTTGATTACAGTATCTAATTTTATTTTTTTAGAGTGGCACCAGACTTAATAGCAACTGTATCACTCCCTTTTAATTCAACATCAAGTGCACTTACCTGAATAGATAATAAAAATAGCGGAGTTATTGCAATAATCATTTTCATATAATTAATCCATCAAAATTTTTGCAATTCGAGTAGTTTGTTTCCAGCGAAATTCATCAGCAGCATACCCGCCATTGATGGCATGAGTAATAAATCGTGAATGCTCAAAGGATATATCGATTTCTTTTACTTTTGCATTTATTGGCCTAAACCCTGCCGAGCGAGAGCCTGCAATCCGATACCAACATCCTGCATCGATGCAGTTATACGGGACTGTAGATAGAAGTTGCGGTTCGGCAATCGTAGGCGCTTTGGCTAAATTTACTGGGCTCCACCACTGATGTATAAAACCTTTGTAGCTCATGGGGTATTTCTGCAGATCTAACCATCCTCTATACCCCCAATATTTACTATAATTCTCCCGACCGGTAAGCTGCTTCATTCCTCGCCCTCTAAATTTGGGACCATCCCCTAACTCTATATTACCTAAACGACCATTTAAATAATCAAGATATCCGCCTGGTGCAGGGTTATAGTATCCATTCTCCTCAGATGCAAAACTAGCGTGCAAAGGATTTTTCGCAAAGCTTGCAGAACCCTCAATCATTAACGAAAGCATTCCCGATTCAATGGCACCTTGCCCAAAGAAATGAGCTTTTCTTGTCGCGGTGACAACAGAGTACTTTTCAAGACAATGATTTATAATTACTCTGTATTTTTCTCTAACTTCATCCGGCGTTGTACCGATTTTTTCAAGTGATTTAGTCGGATAAAGCTTGTCTGGGTAGATTTGTGCCAGCTCTTCCTTTGAAGAAATCACCAAAAACTTCTATTGATTAAAGGCATTACCAGCTACCTGATGATTTCATGCACAGTTAAATGTATCACTTGTAGTTGGTGTTTATATCGAATAAAGAACCATTATCTATATTACAATCCACTGAGCTTATAATATCACCATTTTTTTTTACATCTAGCCATGCTGTTGATTCATGCTCTTCACTAACTCTATTTAAGCTTTCATTAACTGTATAACTATAAATTCCATTTTTAAACTCCACAGTGCTATTCAAACCTGTACCCACTGGTATTTCTTGAGTTATATTCAATCTTTGCAAACTTCTCTTAATCTCAATATCTGGCTTTGAGCTATCCTTACCGAACCGGTATGTAAGAATATCGCCATCTTGATAAAGTGATATTTCTTTATTATTTGGAGTTGAGCATTTAAACACCATATCTTGTGCGTAAACGTTGATGGTCAACATTCCCCAAAAAACGATTGTAAATGGCATTAACTTATTCATTTCTCTCTCCTAAGTTGATTTGATTCAGGAATTTCAAGCACAACGTCACGATTATCATTCGGAAATTTCATCTCTGTGAGTACAGAAATAGCACTTCCATAGACACAACAACGAGTATCAAAGCCGTTCAAACCTCTGTAATTAGTATCACTAATACGCCCTGGGAGGTTAACTGCGGCGCTGGCCTTCCAAAACGCTTGGCTACGATAATAAACCTTTACTCCCGCGTTTGTTCTTATAGTGCACCTTTCCAATTCGTGTTCAGAATCCGAATACTTTGCCATTTTGCTTGAACACCAATAAAAACCAGCGCTATCGGTGGGCTCATAGTCAGATTCATCTACATTGTTTCGCCATTCAATAACGTTATTTGGAAGATCAGTATTTGATTCGTCTCCAAGGTGGTTATCTGTATAACGGAGCGAACTATTACGGTAAAGTCTTTCATATTCAGCCGAAATCCTATTCTTGATACTTGCAGAATAAACCAACCCCCTAAAACTAAAATAATTGAAATAATTTTCAGGATTAGTTAGCTGCAATAAACCTCGCCCATGCCATGGATAATACCAGATATTATATTGTCTAGTTACTTGCCTTGTATGCCGGTCTCTCTCTGTATACTTATAAAATTCATGAGTGGTGCTTAGCCAAGCTGTTTCTTGTATTGCATTCCCCAGGAAACAAGCAATCCGCAGAGGTGTATTTATTAAATATTTCTGCATCGTTTTATTTAGAGAGGTATATATCCTGTCAGCAGTACTACTTTCCGCATCATTGTATGAAATACTGCTCCAATTCTGCCCACTTAGACCATTCAATGGAATCAATTGTTTTAACTCTCGCTTACTCAACCACCCGCATTTCCGAAATTGTTGGATAAATGCCTTCGGTTCTATATGCCACAGTCTTCCGCTACCAAGAACTCCGGAATCAAAGCACAACGCCTCAGCGTGTTGCTTAAACCTGCCGTAATCCTCTTCACTCATGAGTACACGGTCCTTCGTTTCCTGTGTCCCCGGTACCGTCCATATGGCCGTTTTTTCCGGCTTACACTGCTCCCAGGGCAGACCGGTCATCAGCCATTTATACCTGGCATCTATGGTGCTTTTTTCCCACTCGAATGGTAAGCAGCAGATTAGCCTGTTGCTTTGAGCTTCGTAACTGCCCGCTTCCTGCAACTTTCTGATGATCGCCGAATTACACTGACTGTGGGTATCGTTGTCATCATCAACCAGCAGCCATCCCGTCCAGTGGGGGAAATCTGCATCGCTGAACTTTTTAATACCGGGAGCGGCAAGATTGACCACTCCGGCTCCACCCGGATACCTGACCGTCATCCATAATGGTGCGTCTGCCGGTACCAGTGTTTCATTTTCCATATTGATAACCCGGCCAAAACGAAGCAACTCAAACCCGGCACTCGGGCTCTGCTTATAATTCCGCATCGCGGTTTTATAAAGATTGTATTCGTAATCTTCACCATCGGCGTTAACCAGCGACTCGCCCAGCAGGTCATATTTCCCGTCAGTCTGCGTATTCTTTTGCCGGGTCACCATCGTACAGCTGCCCTGTGCCAGAGTCATACTGACATACAGAGGCACATGACTGGTATGGCGTTCAGACATACCGGTTGTGGAAGTACTGTTGTTCGCGGGTGCTTTGTCGTAAAACGTTGTGCCTGCCGGCAGGTAAAAATGGATATCACCGTAAACCGCATCAGTGCGGCCGTCTTTCGAAATATCCAGCTCCTTCGTTTTTCTGCCTGTCAGTTTACTGATGTTGTTATCGTCGCAGAAAACCTGGAAGTGGAATTCATTTCGCCCGTCACACATTCCGGAAGAGCCCAGTGGGTCTTTCCGGTAAATTCTGGCGTTAGCTTTTATCCCGGACTCCAGAAACTTCAGATGCATATACAGGGAGTAAAAAACGACCTTACCGTCCTCGCCGGAACCAATTTCCGTCTCATGCTTCAGTAAAACATAGCCATCATCCGTTCCCCTGACGGGGGCATACTTCAGCGGAAACTGGTCTCTTTTCTCTGGCGGGGAGGGCTTGCGGAACGACACCACGGTCCCGTCAGCGATTGCCCTCACTTTCTCCGGCGTTGTACCTGCATCCGTATGTGATATATGGATACCCCCGTGCCAGGACTCTGAGGCATTGAGAGGGTATCCCCGGCGAGAGTTGACTGGCATCATCGCTTCAATCCAGTCTGCGTCAGACTGAGTGGCATCTTTATCTCTCAGAAACGGAGGACTGATAATCATGTTGTGACTCCCTGTCAGGAAAAGCTGAATTTACTGGAAGATTCTGTGGTTTCAGGTGCCACATTCGGGAAGTCTTTTGGCTCACTGGCCTTAGCTTTTCGCCCGTAATGCCCGGCCCTGGTCCGGTACTCCCCCTGAGTGGCCGATTCAATACCATTCACATCAAGGGTGATATAACTTCCGCCACCGTTTATCGTCACTTTTTTCTTCGCAGTAATATGGATTTCATCTTCGGTGCTGGTGACGCTGAGTTCGCCGCGGGCGATCAGCGCCATCAGGTCGTTCTGTGCCTGTATTTTTACCGGCCCCTGGTTCGCAATGAGTCTGATACCCATCTTGCGTACAAACACACTCAGGGCATGACCGCCCCCGATAAACAGATTCTTCACCACGCTGACGTCCGCATTCTTTCCGGCTGTGGCTGTCAGGTTCTGACCTGCCGATACCTGCAGGTGCTCTCCGCTTGTAAGCGCAATGCCGTCCGGCGCGCTCATCAACAGCACCGATTTCTTAAGATCCGTCAGTTGCTGTTCCAGCAGTCTGATTTGCGCCTGAAGATCCGCCGGATTCGCGCTCGCCGTCTGTGCATCCTCTGAAATGGCAGACATCTGCTCACGGGCCTCAGCCAGATTACTGACCGCCGCCCCCATCTCCAGCACCTCACCCTGTGCCTTCGCCTGGCCATCCGCCGAGATAAATATCCCCTTCTGCGCCCGTATCGCACCCCAGCTGTCCGTCCGCAGCTCAAAACCTTCGCCCCGCTTCTGCCGCTCGCTGTCCACCAGGTGACCCAGGTTCAGCTGGCTTTTGCCGCCGTACTCCGTCGAAACCTTGATGTGTTCCTGCCCGCGGTTATCATCCAGCCGGATTTTGTTATTCGATGGCGTACGCAGCACGTTACGTCTGTAGTTACGGATGGTGACGTGGTCGCCGTGCGCCGAGTCGTGCAGCACCCCGGCAATGTACGGCCGGTCCGGGTTGCCGTCCTCAAAGCCTATCGCCACTTCCGTCCCCGCCAGCAGCGGCAGGTGCAGGCCGTATGTATCCCCCGCGTACGGCCGCGACTGGCGTACCCACAGGCTTTCGAACCCGCTTTCCCAGCCGTCGCGGTCAAACAGCATGTTCACCCGGTAACGGCCGTCTTTATCAATATGGCCGTAGGTATCGTTAGGCGTGGTGCTGGTCACCCGGGCCGGCAGCGTACCGGCCATCACCGGACGGGAGCCGGGTGCCGGGCGAAAGCTGAAGTCGGTGCCGTCCGGGATGCCGTCAACATGCACGGTAAAGTCGGCGTCACGGCGCGCGTGGCTGTTTATCGCCGTGATAACCACGCCGTCAGCAAACACCGCCGCCACTTCATCACCCCCGGTCACCTTCAGCACCTGCCCCGGAGAGAGCGTCGGGCTGCTGCTGGTGGCACGGATCTGCGTCTGCCCGTTCAGGTAGCGTTCATGGCGGATGCGGGCATAGAATGCGCCGGTCTCCGGGGCCGGGTTGCGGTCGTGCGCACTGCCCGGCGTCAGGTAGTTGTCGGCATAATGGTAGGCATCACCCCAGGTGGTCGGGTCGCCGCGCGTGACATCCACCTGCGTGTTCATGTCTTCCGTGGCCCGGCGGTAGTTGTAATCCCGGGTGCTGACCTGTTTCTGCACCACCCGGTGATGGCTTTCCATGTTCCACACCGAGTCCACGCCCACGGAATGCTGGCCCGACGGCGGGACCGAGGGCAGGGTCAGGCCCGGCTCACAGCCCTGCCGGCTGTCGTAAAACTCCACCACGTCAATGTTCAGCCGCGTGTCGGTGGTGAAGCGGAACCAGATACCCACTTCCCCCAGCAGACGGCGGATAAAGTGCAGGTCGTCTTCGCCGTACTGCATCACCTGCTCGCGGCGCGGATAGTCCTGCACCAGCGAGAACAGGAAATCCTGACCGCGCATGTCGTGGCGCTCGCGCAGGATTTTCTCCACGATTTGCGGCACCGACATGTCCTGATAAATGGCGTTCTGGTGCGAGCGGTCCAGCAGCGCCAGCCGGGGCTGCAGCGTCAGGGCATAGCGCGTCTCATCTTTTGAGGTGCTGAGGCGGTCAAACCCCGTCACCACGCCCTGGATCACCCGCACCGGCTGCTGGATTTTAATCCCCCGGCCCTGATCCACCGGGGCCTGCAGCGTCAGCGACGCCGGTTTCAGCAGCATGCTTTCCCTGCTGATGGCATGCTGGCTGCTGGTGAACTCAATGCGGTAACTGAACGGCTGGTTTAATGCCTCCCGGCCTTCAAAGACCAGCACGTCCAGATCCGCATCGCAGCCGCGTACCGCCAGCAGGTGGTGGCTGTGGCTGAACGCCACGCTAAGCGGTGCTGCACTCATGGCTGCTCTCCTTGTGCTTCTGCCGTTTCACCATCAAACTCCATCACGATCCCGTCGTCGTCATCCCAGCCGAGCGTCAGCGTTTGTGGCTTATGCTTCGCCGCCATATGCACCAGTAGTTGCTGGCTCAGCACTGGCAGGATCTGCTGGTTTAACAGGCTGTCCACGTTGCGCGCCCCGGTGTCCGGCAGCAGGCAGGCGGCGGTCAGTGCGTTGTAAAGGCTGTCGGCAATGTGTGTTTTCAGCCCATAGTGCCGATGCAAGCGCTTGCTAACCTGTTCGAGCTTAACCCGGACGATCGCACGCATCGGTTCCTGTGCCAGCGATCGGTAAATTACCGTCTGGAAGCGTGCCAGTAGCGCGGGCTGGAAGTGGTCGCGCAGCACCGGGCGCAGCAGCTGATGCAAATCGCTTTCTGTGGCTTCCGGCTGTTCCTGCAACAGTTGCATCAGCGCATCGCTACCCAGATTTGAAGTCATCAGGATCACCGTATTGCGGAAGTCGATTTCACGCCCTTCGCCATCACGCATAAATCCACGGTCGAACACCTGATAGAACAGGTTCATCACGTCGCGATGAGCTTTTTCAACCTCATCCAGCAGCACAATGCTATAGGGGCGTTTACGCACCGCTTCGGTCAGAATGCCCCCCTGTCCGTAACCGACGTACCCCGGCGGTGAGCCTTTTAACTGCGAAACGGTATGCGGTTCCTGATATTCGGAAAGGTTGATGGTAATCAGCGATTTCTCACCGCCGTAGAGCACATCGGCCAGAACCAGCGCGGTCTCGGTTTTGCCCACGCCGCTCGGGCCCACCAGCAGAAATACCCCCTGCGGGCCATTTTCCGGGGTCAGCCCGGTTTTGGCCGCACGCAGTCGTTGGGCAATCGCATTCAGTGCCGCATCCTGGCCTATTACGCGCCGCGCCATCTCCGCTTCCAGATTGAGCAGTTCTGTCTGTTCATTCTTCATCAGAGAAGAGAGCGGCACGCCGGTCCAGTCAGCGATTACGCCTGCTACCGTACGGCTATCCACATCCAGCTGAATCAGGGCCTCGTCCTGTTGCAGGCTGGCCAGCTGCTGCCGTAAGCCTGCTGCATCCGTCGAACCGGCCTGCTGGCGATGCGCAATCAGCTGCTGCACCAGGCTTTTTTCATCCGCCAGTCGCGCCTGCGAATGTTGCAGGGTTGCGCTGAGACGCTCACGCTGATGGGCAATGTCGTGCAACCGTTCGCTTTGCGGAGGGCTGCCAGCGGCAATATCTTCCCGCAGCGCCAGTTCCTCCAGCTCCAGTGCGGTTATCTGCGCTTGCAGATGCACAATCGCTTCCGGCAGCGTATCCAGGCTCATCCGCACGCGGGCAGCCGCGGTATCCAGCAGATCCACCGCTTTATCCGGCAGCTGTCGCCCGGTAAGGTAACGGCGGGAAAGCGTGACGGCCGCGCGTACCGCATCATCGGTGATATAAACGCCGTGATGCTCCGCGTAGCGGGATTTCAGACCGCGAAGCATCAGGCAGGCGGTCTCATCATCCGGCTCGTCCACTAAAACCCGCTGGAAGCGGCGCTCCAGGGCCGCATCGCGTTCGAAATACTGTTTGTATTCGCTCCACGTAGTTGCAGCGATGGTGCGCAATTCGCCGCGCGCCAGCGCCGGTTTCAGCAGGTTAGCCGCGTCCGCGCCGCCCGCCTGGTTACCGGCACCGATTATCGTGTGTGCTTCATCGATAAACAGCAGTACCGGCGCGAGTGACTGCTGTACCGCAGTAATGACGTTTTTCAGCCGCTGCTCAAATTCACCTTTTACCCCCGCACCGGCCTGTAACAGTCCAAGATCGAGCGTACGCAGGCTGACCGGCTTCAGGCTCTCCGGTACGTTACCTTCAGCAATCCGCAGCGCCAGTCCCTCCACCAGCGCCGTTTTACCTACGCCCGGCTCGCCCACCAGAATCGGATTGTTTTTACGGCGGCGGGAAAGGATATCCACCATCTGGCGGATTTCAGTATCGCGGCCAAATACCGGGTCGATTTTTCCCTCCCGCGCTTTTGTGGTCACATCAAGGGTGAATTTATCCAGCGCATTCTGCAGTGCGGGAGACAACGCGTTCTCATGGTTCACTGTGCCGTCAGCCGCAGTGGCGATCGTTTCTTCCGTTGCCGGGATACGTGCCAGCTCCGCTTCCTGCTGGACTTCCGGGCGCTCGTCCGACTGCCTGTCCAGCAGCGGGCGCAGGCGTTCCAGCTGTATTTGACCCAGGGTCAGCAGCGGCCATAGCCCGTCGCAGCGCACCGTTTTCGGTTTGTCGATCAGCACCATCAGCAGATGAATGCTGCGAATACTTTCTTCCCCCGCCAGCGACGCCCGCAGCCAGGCTTGCTGCATCAGCGACTGGAGATTCTCTGACAGCTGCGGGCGTCCGCGCACCGAACGCGGCAGGCTATCCAGCCAGTCCAGCAGCGACTGCCACATCCCGTCCATGTCCCACTCATAGCGGCGCGCCAGCACCGTCAGATCGCCCTCCCCCTGCTCCAACAACTTCAGCAGCCAGTGTTCCGGCAAAATTTCTGCGTGAGCGCGGGTCTGGCACAATGACGCTGCACCTTCCATCGCGCGGGCACAGTAAGGGTTGAGACGACGCAGGAGAATTGCGGGGTTTTCCATGTTAGTTAACTCGCTGTCAGGGACCTTTAGGCACGCTACCGCCCATCGCTTCTCTTTATGCAAAGAACTCAAAGCGCATCAGGTCGAATTTCCATAGGGTTATTTTTGCTGAACGCCCGTAACCACAGGCGTTCGGCAAAAACAAAAAAGGCGGACAGGAAATCTGCCCGCCGGAGACTTACGCCGTGGCGCGTTCATTCCAGGAATCGGAATGAATGATGTTGCCGTCTTTGTAGGTCCAGGTGATTTTTTCGTAACGCAGCTCGATCTGTTCGAGATGGTTGTGCTTCTCGTAGGCGGGGTCCTTGATGTCATGCATCTTCGGATTCACTTTCACCAGCTTGACGTTTTCCAGTTTGGTATTGAAATACTCCACTTCCTGGCCTGCATCGTTGATGCGATACCAGCGGAACTCCGCAGATTTAAGGGTCTGCCCGGTGGTGACGGCCTTATACAGGTACGGGCTGGACGCATCGATTTCCTTGGTGAACAGGAACGGGGTGTGGATACGAGTACCGGTCAGCTTACCGGTGTTGTTATCGGTCGGGATGTACAGGTTGTGTTCCTGGGCCACGATCTCAATGCTGCCTTCACGATCCTGTACGTCAACGGACCCTTTGATGTCCGCACCGCCGTCGTCTTTTAGCCAAAGGTAAACAGGAATTGCCATGAAATTACTCTCCATTGTGTTGTGATACGTCATCATCCTGAGATGACGCTGGGATTTTGTCCGGTATCTGACAGGCATCGGCCTGCGGTACCAGACTGATTTCGACACGGCGGTTGAGCGCCCGCCCTTCCATCGTGTCGTTGGTTGCAATCGGGCGGTTTTGGCCATAGCCCTGTACTGCAAAACAGCTTTCCGGCACGTCGCCGGTATCGCGTATCCAGTTGCGAACCGCCTCCGCACGCTTCAGCGACAGCGCCTGATTAAGCCCGGAATTACCGGTGTTATCAGTGTGTCCACTGACCACAATCAGCCAGCCTGGCTTCGCCTTAATTCCCACGAGAGAATTAACCAGCATTTTCGTCGATCCCGCCTTCAGCTCTGCCTTGCCGGAATCGAACAGCGACATACTGTCGAGGCGAATAATTTGCGGCGCGACTTCCTGTTGGGCCTTCGGCAGCGGTTTCTGCTTCTGCGGTAGAGATGGAGGTGTATAGGAGCGAATCGCCGTCAGAATCGGCAGACGCAGGCTTTCACCCCGATATAATCCGAGCCCCAGAGACATCGGCTCTCCGTTGCGGGCCCAGCCATCCAGCAGCGCGGCATCCTGCTGCAGGATTTTCAGGGCCTCAGCTTTGCGAATGTGGTCGCCGCTGGCGATGCGATAGAAATGCTGGATATCGAAATTCATCCGCTGCAGCAGCTGGCGCTTGTTCCAGCCGCTGCTGCACAGCGCCACAATCGCCGCAAAGGTAAAGGCCGTCAGTCCGGCGCGGCACAGGCGCTGGCGAGGTGTCAATCCCGCCCCCCGGGGTAAAAGGGGCAGGATAAAGTCAGGCAGAACCGGGGGCGTGGCCGCGTTGTCTGGCACGGGAGACCAGCCTGCAACATGCTGCATCGCGCTGTGCTTACGCAGCCAGGTGAGCCAGGCAGACTCCGGTAAGGTACCGGTAAGCGCAGGGCCAGCCCTCCAAACGATCGCCACAGGCAGCACAGCAGGGATATCCGGATTTTCATCAGTAAACACTGCGGCTACATGCTGGCTAAACCATGCGGACAGACTGCCGATGATCACCTGCGACTGCACAGCCTGGGCCCCCTCGCTGGCGCTCCAGGTTGCTACCGACATCGGGGGCGCTCCTTCACGCCAGACCTGGATAGCGTGATCTGCAATCGCAGTCTGCCACAGGTTTTCGTGCATCATGCTGCAACCCAACTGAGCATGAAGCAGCAGTGGGATCGCACAGCCGGTCTCGCGGCGCAGCTGGCTTAACTGCCAGCGCAGGGTCAGTAAACGGCCGGTCAGCGTTTCCGTATCCGTTTGCAGCTGCGGACAAATGTTCACCATCAGCGACAGCTGGCGCCCCCAGTCGGGGCGCAGCCACAGCAGATAGCGGGCAACCTGTTCCATGTCCTGGTGATTCGCGACATTGATCCAGCAGCCCTGCGACAGCACCAGTACCGGAGACTCCTGCAGCCACATCTGTGAAATATCACCACACACCAGCACCACCGGCTGCTGCCAGCTGGCGTCCGGCAAATTGTCGAAGCGAATCGCCGCCTTATGTCCCCTGCCACGGGCCATCAGAAACCAGGCGACTGCGATCGCGCCGATGCAAATCAGCGTTATCCCTGTTGCTGCGCGAAGTGGGAGCGGGAAAAAACCCAGGCAGACAACGGCGCTCAGCAATGCTCCCCATATCGCCAGCACGCTGCGCTGCGTAGAGGTCATGGAATCACTCCCGGCAGCAGGGTTGCCAACATCCTGTCCAGGGATCGGTCCAACCCCCACCAGAGCGTAAGAAGGATCGCGACGCTCACGCCAATACGCAGCGGCCAGGATCTAAACCATGGGCCGATACGGCTCGCCGCATAAGCATTCGCCAGCACCGGTTGATCCTGCGGAGTAAACGGTGGAACCCGATCGTTCAGCATCTTGACCAGCTGCTCACGCTGAGGATCGTTCAGCGAATGATAGCTACCGATAAATCCCAACAGCATGACCCGGTGAAAACAGGTCAACACGGCAGCATCGGGTTGCGTTTCACGCAGCACGGCGCGCATGCGGTCACACAACGTGTCCCCCGCCTCAATCGTGCCAAGAAAATGCCCCTGTAGCGGGATGTCATACCACTGCATGCAGGCGTCGTCCTGCACACCACGGCTTTTCACCGCCTCATCCAGCAGGGCGCAGTGTGCGGTAAGAATATGCTGACGGCCGGCTTCATCCACCCCTCCGTCGTTAAGCGACTGCTGTACACGTTCTATTTCCGCTACACAGCGCTGCCAGAGAAGGTAGCCTTCTCCCTCCTGAAACAGTGGGCCGTGGCGCAGGCTGATAACCTGTAGCCAGGTATCCTGAAATAGCGCATCAATATCGACGGATGAGGCCGCTCTGCGTTTGCTCTCACTCATGTTCTTAGTACCGCGTAAAGTTCAAGTTCAGGCTCGCCCAGCGTGCCCGGCGTGTAGAACATACAGTTGCCGCTTTCCAGCATTTCCCGCGCTGCCGGGTGGGTGAGATCCAGCGAGAAATACTGGTTCTCCAGCCGAAGTGGGATGGCGGCAGGAACATGGCTGAGCGGCTTGAGAGGTATCCCCTGGCGGGATGCGTTAACCAGACTGGTAACATAATCCGGACTGCCGACCTTGCACTGGCGCGGGAATTGCTCCAGCAGCTGTGCAACAGGTTGGGAGGAGCGAACAGAAAGGTATTAATCCGCCCCGTCGCGCAGGCGAGGGTCCTGCAAACGCGCCAGCCACTGACGCATGCGCTTATCGTGGCTAAGCTCAATCGCCACTACGCGCGATGGCAGGCTGGCTTCCAGCAGCTCATTAAGCAGCGCAAACAGCGGAGGAAACACATCGTTCAACCGTTCGTGCTGCCATGACGGGATCGCACCGCTCTGATGCTCCAGCGAAAAGGTCAGCAGGCTGCCGGCCAGCCGGGCCAGTTCAGGATACAGACGTTCCGGGGCACTCTGTGGATACTGCAGAAACTGCGCCAGTACCGGCTCAGCGCCGTTTAGCGCATTGAGCAACCAGAAGAGCGACACATCAGCGATAGCGAAATCCGCCATGCGTGCGTTACTTTCCCGGCGCATCGCCATCAGCCTCGTTAAGCGGGCACGCAACTGGACCATGAGCTGATCAAGCTGCTGCATCAGCCATCCGCTGCTTTGCAGGGTAAGCATCGGCGGCAGAAAGCTGTCATCCAGCGACCATAGCCCCTGCGAGTCCAGATGCAGACGCGCAACGGGACAGGTGAGGTAGTCGCTGTTGTTTTGATGGGCAAAACGCAGACAAAGCTCATGCTGCATCACGGCAATCTGGCGATCGTCATCGCCAAACTGATTGCGAATATCGCGCCAGCGCTGGCGATAACGTACCGGACGTTCGGCAGCTTCTTCGGGTTTCAGGCAGTTACCGCCGTTCGCTCGAAGCAGCGGCAGTGCCAGCAGCACGACCGTTTCCCCCTGTTCTCCTTCCAGCGACAGCACCGGGGGAAGCGCATCGGCATTGCTGGTGTCAATGAGTGTTCCATCCTGGAAACGAATGCACAGGCGACGGGCCTGCAGGCGGCCCAGCTTCAGCACATCATCTTCGAAAGAGGCTTCGATCACGCCCCACGGCTGGCATAATCCGAGACGTGCAATAAATTCCGCAGACCAGGCCGCATAAGCAGCCTGCTGTTGAAAATGCTGGGGCGAGAGCATAATGCCCCGGCCCCACAACGGTTGTTCCGTTCTCATTCAGCGCCCTTATGCTTTCGCTTTCGGCATCTGCGAGACTAGCGACAGATTGATGTCCATCCCTTCCACCTGGAAGTGCGGCACCGCATACAGCTTCACGCGGAAGAAGCCCGGATTATCTTCGATATCCTCCACCACCACTTTGCCGTCGCGCAGCGGGTGGGAGGCCTGCAGCTCGTCGCCAGGATCGGTCATCTCGGTGACAAGGCCTCGTATCCAGGTGTTCAGCTCCAACTCCAGCAGGCGACGATCCTTAGTCGTACCGATGTTCTCGCGCTGGATCAGCTTCAGATAGTGAGCAATGCGCGACAGCAGGAAGATATACGGCAGGCGGGCGTTGATCCGGCTGTTGGCGGTGGCGTCAGCGGTATCGTACAGCGCCGGTTTCTGGGTGGAGTTGGCCGAGAAGAAGCAGGCATAGTCGCGGTTCTTGTAATAAGACAGCGGAATAAAGCCAAGGTTGGCGAACTCAAATTCGCGGGTTTCAGGGATCATCACCTCAGACGGAATTTTCACCTGATTGCCTGTCCCTAAGTCGTACAGGTGGATCGGCAGATCTTTCACCGCACCGCCGGCCTGTGGGCCACGGATCTGCACGCACCAGCCGTTATCAATAAAGCTGCGCACCATGTTGGACGCAAAGGCAAACGAAGCATTGGTCCACAGGTATTTATCGTGATCCGGGCCTTTCACCTCTTCCACATAGTTAAAGCTGCGTACCGGCACGGTGTCTGGTCCGTATGGCAGACGGCCCAGCACGCGCGGCATTACCAGCCCGATATAGCGCGAGTCATCGGTGTCGCGGAAGGATTTCCACTTGATGTATTCCGCACGGTCAAAGTAGTTGCCGATGTCCTTGATGGCCGCCACGTCTTCCATCGACTCCTTCAGGAAGAATTTCGGCCCGGCCGAGCCGATAAATGGCATATGGGCGGCGGCGGAGACTTTAGAGATATTGCGCAGCAGGGCCACGTCCTGCGCCGAAGCGTCGAACTCCCAGGCCGAAATCAGCGCGGCAATCGGTTCGCCGCCCGGGGTGTCATATTCCGCCACGTAGGTTTGCAGATAGAGACCGCTCTGAATCACTTCCGGCGCATCTTCAAAGTCCTGGCGCAGATCCTCTTTAGACAGATCCAGCAGCTCAATTCGGACGTTCTGGCGGAAGTCGGTCTTATCCACCAGCGATTTAGCGCCCTGCCACAGCGACTCAACGGCCTGGAACTGCGGATGGTGAAGTACCGCGTCCAGCTGGCGGCCAATCTGGAAGTCCAGCTCGGCAATATGGTGGTCAATCAGCGCTTTATCCAGCTTATCAACTTTGGTTCCTGCCTGGCGCAGGCGTTCCAGAAATACCTGCATGCCGGCGGTCAGGCGCTCATCGGCGGTTGCATCGGACATCGCCTGTGCATCCTGCCAGATATCCAGCGCGCTGAGAGAGGAAACCGGATGGAGGTTGATTTTTTCAAACAGGGAAGCATAAACGCCGCCCGCCTGCGGATGTTCAAGGGTGACATTTTCCGCAGCAGTGGCATTCTCATTTTGTACAGACATCAGCATATTCTCTTGTTAATCCATTAATCATTGCGACCGTTTATGCCTGCTCCGGCACCATCGCGGACAGTTCGCTACGCAGTTCATTGCTCAGTGCCGGGTCAAGCAGGATTTTTTCCAGCTCTTTGCGGAAGTTCTGGTTATCCAGCAGATTGGCTTTCAGATCGCGGAGAAGGTTGCGCATAGCCAGCATGGCCTTGAGCTGAGGTATCTGGCGAGCCACCTGTTCAGGGGTGAAATCCTTCATATTACGGAAGGTGAGATGAATATGTTCTTCGCTACCGTCTCCGGCCAAGGTGTTTTCAACGGTGAGATTCACCGACGGAGAATATTCCGCCAGTACGCTATTGAAATTATTCTTATTAATGTCTGTTTTACTGCGTTCTGATAGCGGTGCGGTTTCCTGGCCGTTACTGAAATCACCGGCAACCAGTAATTTCAGCGGTAATTCCATTTTCTTACTGGCACCGCCGGTATGAAGATCGAGTTTCAGATTAATACGTGCTTTTGGTATTTCCTTCTGGAAGCTGTCGCTCATAAATCCCTCTTTGATATCGCCATGTAAATAATTGCAGCCTTAACTTTGCGGGCGATAATAGAGCATTCAGACTTAATTAATCAAACGCGGAAATATAAACATGAAAATTAGAAAATTCTTATTATTAAGAACAAACACCCTTCTGCTTTTACGAAAAAATAGTCGTAAAAAAACCAAGTCATGATTCAGAAAACATCAAAATAAAGAAACATTGCAGGTTTTAACCGGGCATTACAAAATAAAACACTAAAACAACGAAGAATTGACCAATATCATTATTTCCTCATAAACACCGAAATTAATAAGAGGTTTCTTAGGATAAGTCCATTTAAATATGATTTTCAACACTGAGAATGTTAACCATTACTTGAGCTAACACGCAAAAATAAGAAAAACACCAAACGAACTTCGATATTGGATTTTTTACTATGTTAAAAGTAGAGATGAATAAATATCGACATAACACCACAAAAGGAGTATTTGACTCCCTCCGTAAATCCGGTGAACTTAATGTCAGGCTACGTCTCCATCTGGCAAACAGCACGAGCAGCAGGAAAAGAATGACCGCTGCCTTCTCAGCCACTATTATCAACCACCGTCGCCCCATTGACACCACACGACCAGGCTGCTAAATTTTAAAAAAATTGATTTAAATCAATATATTCACTTTACTTCAAGTCCATCAAAACGGCAGTCCGATGCCATTCATGTCGCTATCCGTGCATTTCATTCCCTGAATGCGGCACTTCATGCCTTTTTCCGCCGCCTGTATCGCTGGCAGGCTTAAAATTTCCCCAATTTAAAGATTCTTAGCATTCCCATTGGGAGAATTTCATGAGCACACCAACATTAAGCAGCAGCGTTAACCGCACCCGCTGGCTAACCCTGATTGGCACCATTATTACTCAGTTTGCCCTCGGTTCGGTTTATACCTGGAGCCTTTTTAACGGACAGCTGTCCAGCAAGCTGGATGCACCGATCAGTAAGGTCGCATTCTCCTTTGGTCTGCTGAGTCTTGGCCTGGCCCTGGCTTCTTCCGTTGCCGGGAAACTACAGGAACGTTTTGGCGTGCGTAAGGTCACGCTGTCTGCCGGTTTGCTGATGGCCGCGGGTCTGATGCTGACCTCGCAGGCTGACAACCTGTTTATGCTGTACCTGACCGCAGGCGTGCTGGTCGGCCTGGCGGATGGCGCGGGTTATCTGATTACCCTGTCTAACTGCGTGAAGTGGTTCCCGGAGCGTAAAGGTCTGATTTCTGCCTGCTCGATCGGTGCTTACGGACTGGGTAGCCTGGGCTTTAAATTTATCTGTAGCTACCTGCTCAGCGTGAACAGCCTGGAAACCACCTTTATGATCTGGGGCGGACTGGCGATGAGCATGATCGTGCTGGGTTCACTGATGATGAAAGATGCACCGCTGCAGAAAGCATCAGCCAGTAGCAGCAGCGCTCAGCCAGCCCGCGATTTCACGCTGGCAGAATCTATGCGTATGCCGCAGTACTGGATGCTGGCGCTGATGTTCCTGACGGCCTGCATGAGCGGTTTGTATGTGATTGGCGTGGCGAAGGATATCGGTGAGAGCCTGGTTCACCTCAGCGCGCAGACCGCCGCCAGCGCAGTCACCATTATCGCTATCGCTAACCTCAGCGGTCGCCTGGTGCTGGGCATTATGTCTGATAAGGTAGCGCGTATCCGGGTGATCAGCCTTGCGCAGGTGGTCTCCCTGTGCGGTATGGGCATCCTGCTGTTCAGCAGCATGAATGAAACCACCTTCTTTATTGCCGTCGCCTGCGTAGCCTTCAGCTTCGGTGGCACCATTACCGTTTATCCATCGCTGGTCAGTGATTTCTTCGGCCTCAATAACCTGACCAAAAACTACGGTGTGATTTACCTCGGCTTCGGTATCGGTAGTGTGCTTGGCTCGCTGATTGCCTCCCTGTTCGGTGGCTTTATGGTGACCTTCAGCCTGATTATGGCGCTGCTGGTAGTCTCACTACTGATGTCGGCGGTGATCCGTATGCCAAACGCCAGCGCGCAGCAGAAAAAAGAGCTGCAGCACGCCTGATAGCTGTCTTAACAATATTGAACCGCCGTCCTGACCGACGGCGGTTTTTCTTTATTGATGGATAAAGCGCGGCTCGGGCAATCCGGCCACGTTGACCCGCACGGCAAACAGATCGCCGGACTGCGGATACTGCGCCAGTTCCTCTGCGGTTCGGTTTTCCCGCGAGCTGGTGATATACAGCGTTTTCAAATCGCTGCCGCCAAACGCCACCATGGTGGGCCAGCGCACCGGCAGCGGGATCTCATCAACAATGTCACCGCTGGTTGGGTCAAGGCGAATCACCCGCTGGCCGTCGAACATTGCCGACCAGTAGAAACCTTCGCTGTCCACCGCAGCACCGTCCGGTAAACCGCCCTGCTGCTGGATAAAGTGCCTGACCACCTGCCGCTCGCCCGGATCGCCCACGACATCCAGCGGATAGCGGTACATCACGCCGTTCGGCGTATCGGTGTGATACATCCAGCGGCGATCGGGTGAAAATGCCAGCCCGTTAGAAATTTTGACGTCCTCCGCCTGAACCGTCAGCCGCAGATTTTCGTCTACGCGGCACAGTTTGCCGCCGTTACGATCCTGGGGTTCCCACAGGCTGCCGCACCAGAAGCGGCCAAAGGGATCGACGCGACCATCGTTAAAGCGGCTCCGCGCCGCTTCTCCGGGATTTTCGGCGATCCGCCGGACGATGTTCCCCTGTTCATCAAGGAAACACACCCCGCTGCGCAGTGCGGCAATCAACCCACCTTCTTCGCGCAGGCCGATGCAGCCAATATCTTCCGCAACCGGCCAAACCTGATGCTCACCGCTGGACGGAGCGAAACGATGCAGCGCCGGAGCCAGAATATCGACAAACCACAGCACCTGCTGCTGCGTGTCCCACAGCGGGCATTCGCCCAGCTCGGTCTGCGCGCGCAGTACGTTTTCTACCTGATAGCTCATTACCGCTCCTTGATAAGAATGTACTGATAGAATTTACGTTATTTCAGTATCAGAAGCACAACAATAAATCTGGCGTCCTCACGGAGATGAATCTGGTCAAACATTAATTTAAGATGATTCTTATCAAGGTGGAGTATATTTAATACTATTCTTATTTCACAATCAGATTGACAGATTATAAATTTCACCACTGAAATTATTTGAAATATCTCATTAAATAACTCTACACTACCCGCATTATTCCTCCACTTTGCCTTGTTAAATTTGTACGTATCGAAATGGCAGGAGTGAAATGATGAAAAATATAATGAAAGCAACCTCTGTAATGGCACTGATCATTATGCTGAGTGGCTGTATCGTTGCACCGCCCCATCATGGCGGAGGCGGATATCACGGAGGTGGTGGCTATCATGGCGGCTACCATCACGGCGGCCCGCATCGGGGCTGGTAAACTTATCCGGTGAGATCTCTCACCGACGGCGGGCAAAGCCTGCGCACGGCAAGATAACAATAAAGAAGAGTAGTTATTATTGATAAAATTTGGGCGGATAGTTATCCGCCCATTTTTTTAGCTTTTAATACTGTAATTACACTGATACCAGGCTTTCATTAAACCCGGTACGTGGCTCTCCTGCGGAGACAGCGCTTCTACTTTATCAAATCCCCTTTCGGTGCAGTAACGCTCGATATCTTCAGCCAGTGCCACCTTATCCACTTTCGTCGGGTTAAAACGATACTGAACGGTATTCACCGCCGGGTCTTCGTCCACTTTTTCAAATGCGCCAGGCTTGCTGGACGTACATCCGGCCAGCAGCAGCAGTGCCAATAAGGCGGTTATTTTTGTTTTCATCATTGCTCTTTTCCTCCGGGGAGCATGATAACAACCTCGCCTCCGGGGACTATCAGACTACGGCGCATTTGCATTTTTTTACTCAGCGATGCACCTGCATACCTCACAAAGTACAGAGCAGAAAAATGCAATGTTTTACCGATTGAATCAATTCGGGGAGACGCCTGGCGTTATCAGCCGTTCAGTGCGACTATGCATCCAGACAACGCAAATGTCTGAACCACACCAGGTTTTTATTGTTATATCATTGCTTTACTTAATGACTTATGCCCGCGGCGAGCGGGCTTTTTTTCAGGGTTAATTACCTGTTCCACTAATAATTATACGCAACACGTTGGCTGAATCTTTATCCGCAAGTGCCAGCACAGATTGATAAAGGTCGATGGTCATATCGCAGAGTTTGCTCTCATCCACGCCCGATTCTGCCGGAGTGTTAAGGGTTTGTAAGTCACTGCCCCACTTTCCGTACAGCGTTCTGACTACCGACTGAAGCTGCTTGCGGCCGCGCGGCAAGTCCACCGCGCGATCGCCATCCTGGCTGTTAACTAACAGCCGGTCCATCGCCTGCATTTCACTTTCAACCAGCGGCTGCGGCAGCAGCTCGGCAATATCCACGCCTCCCCTGACCTGCGGGAACAGGAAGCGGAAGCAGCGATCGGTACTCTGCTGGCGCAGCTGCTTCATCTCTTCAAGCGACACTTTCATATAGCCGATAAGATCATCGTCGGCGGCAGCGTTAATTCGCTGGTTGAGCAGATCTGCCGCCAGCGGGCGCAGTCGGTCAAAAGCCTGTTGCTCAGTCAAACCGCTATGCAGACCGTTCAGCAGCTCATCGCTGGCCTGCTTGTACAGGGCCGGCTGCTGCACTTTGACGGTACGCCAAACCGGCAGCGTCGCCAGTTTTAGCTGGGCAGCATCCAGTCGGGCCGTCTCTGCCTGCTGCGGTGCCATCCAGCGGAAGTAATAAAGGTTTCCCGCCGCCAGGGGCAGGATCAGCAGCAGCAGAGCGGCAATTTTCCCCAGGCTGCCGCGCTTCACCAGTAGCGCAATCACCACCAGCCAGACCAGCGCGATCGCTGAAGAAATCAATACGGGTTGAGAAATCAAAACGGTTTTCCTGATGCAGTCAGGCCGGTTATGCCGGCCTGAGATAAAATGGGCTTAATCCGCCCGAACGTCGACTAAAACCGGACAGCTGGCGCGTTCTATCACCGATGCGCTGCACGAGCCTTTCAGCAGACGGTTAAATGAAGAAAGGTGACGCCGCCCCATAATAATCATCGCGGCGTTCAGCGCATTAGCCTGGGCAACGATGGTTTCTGCCGATTCACCGGCAATCACCCGTCCGCGCGCCGTCACGCCGGACTTTTGCAGTTCCGACAGTGCGCGCCGAACCACGGCTTCAGCGGTGTTTTGTTCGTCCAGCGCCATGCCAAAATCGCCGGGATCTTCCCCGGCTTCAATCTCAAACGGCCCGGATGACGCATAGCTGACGTCAATACAGCACAGCACCACCACCTCGGCCCGCAGCGCCAGCGCCTGTTCCGTGGCCAGCGCCACAACCTTACGAGCAATCCCAGAGTTATCAACGGCGACCAAAAGCGTTTTCATAGCTTTCTCCTGTTAGTCACGCAATGCCACTTTGCCAATTTCATCCACCATCCCGAGCTTACATTTCAGGATCTCCTGACGGTAATGATCTTCAAATTTTTCAAAACGGGGAGTGGGGACCAGAAGACTGATGGAAAAACGCCCCAGAATAGTATCGATAGCCACCGCCATCGTTGACACCCCTTCCAGCGTTTCGCCACGGTCATAGGCCAGACCGGTATGGCGAATTTCCGTTAAATGCGCCAGCAGCGCAGGGAAATCACGCACGGTGAGATCGGTGATTGCCTGGTAGGCTTCGCCGAGCAGCTCCCGGGCAGCCTCATCGCTGTCCAGCGCCAGCAGCGCACGGCCGCCGGAGGTGCTGTAGAGCGGCAGGTTCATACCGATGCGCGGCACCACGCGCAGTTCGCGATCGGCCACCACATAATGCACGATGGCCAGCTGCAGCCCGCTTGCCCTGCCCAGCGACACCGTTTCGCCCGTTGCCTGGCACAGCGCCTGAAGCCAGGGCTGAGCAATCGTCACCACGTCGGTATGCACATTGGCGATCAGCCGCAGAAGGGCCGGGCCAAGACGAACCCCACCGGCACCGTGACTGCGTACCAGCTTGACCGAGTCCAGCGCAGCAACAATGCGCTGTACGGTTGAACGCGGCAAATCCACCGCCAGCGCAATTTCGCCGAGGCTCATACCGTTAGGTTTTGCGCCAAGCGCATCCAGAATTTTTGCCGCCCGGGTGATGACCTGAATGCCACCGGTCCGTTCTTCGTCGTGCGGTAATGAGGGTTCAGACATAACGATTCTCTTACCTTGATGTCGGGCTTACTGTAGCACTTTTTTACCCTGTCCGGCACACTGCATCGCATTGCAATACACTGCATCAAGATGTAATATCTGCGTCAATGTATCACGATGCAATACACTGCATCGATAATAATCCTCCCGGAGCACCTGCTATGAACAGCCCGCCGGTGGCGATGCCGCCGCCGCATCCTTTTACCCTGCGCCTGGCTCTCGGGCTGATCGGGGTGCTGATTGCCACGCTCAGTTCAGGCCTTAACGATCGCGTAACCGATCTGGCGCTGGCGGATATCCGTGCGGCGATCGGTATCGACTATGATACCGGCAGCTGGATCACCTCTTCCTACCAGGCCGCTGAAGTCGCCGCGATGATGGTCGCCCCGTGGCTGGCGGTGACCTTTTCCCTGCGCCGTTTTACCCTGGTGGTGGCAACAGGGTTTGCCAGTCTGGCGGTGATCCAGCCGCTAGTGACCGATCCCGCGCTATTTATTACCCTTCGTGTTATTCAGGGCCTGTTCGGTGGCGCGCTGCCGCCGATGCTGATGACCGTGGCGCTGCGCTTCCTGCCGCCGACTATCAAGCTTTACGGCCTGGCGGCCTATGCGATGACAGCGACCTTCGGTCCGAATATGGCCGCCTCCCTCGCGGCCTTCTGGACCGATTCGGTTGGCTGGCAGTTTGCTTTCTGGCAGGTGATCCCACCCTGTCTGATTGCCGCCCTGCTGATCGGTTGGGGGCTGCCGCAGGACCCGCTGCGCCTGGAACGTTTGCGGCAGATCGATGCCTTCGGGATGCTGACCGGCTGTAGCGGTATGGCACTGCTGATCCTCGGCTTAACCCAGGGGGAACGCCTGGAGTGGTTTGAATCACCGCTTATCGCCGGCCTGCTGCTGGCGTCCGCCGCGCTGCTGGTGACCTTCTTTATTAACGAGTGGTATCACCCGCTGCCGCTGTTCAAATTGCAGATGCTACAGCGTAAGAATCTCGCCCACGGCCTGCTGGTTCTGGCGGGGGTACTGATGGTGTCGCTTTCCGGCTCAGCGCTGCCTTCGGCCTATTTTGCGCAGATTGATGGCTTTCGTACCGCACAGTTTGCCCCGCTGGCGCTGACTATCGGTCTGCCGCAGCTGATCATTGCTCCGCTTGTCGCCACGCTACTGAATCTGCGGCAGGTAGACTGCCGCTGGGTGTTAACCGCCGGAGCCGGGTTGATGATCGCCTCCTGCCTGCTGGGCACGCAGCTGACCGATGAGTGGGCGCGGCAGAATTTCTGGCTAATCCAGGCGCTGCAGGCCTTCGGTCAGCCGATGCTGATCCTGCCGGTACTGATGAGCGCCACCAGCGTGGTGATGCCGCCGGAAGGGCCGTTCGCCTCAGCGATGTTCAATACCGTGCGCGGTTTTTCCAGCGTCGCGGCCGGCAGCCTGGTGGAGAATTTCCTCACCCATCGCGAGAAATTTCACTCCCATGTGCTGGTCGATAACCTCGGTAACCGCCCCTGGCTGATCACGGCGAACAGCAGCGACGCGGCCAGCAGCCTCCAGCCGCTGTTGCCAGATGGTTCAGCCAGCTCGGCGGAAAATCTCAGCCACTTCAGCACGCTGGTAAAACATCAGGCGACAATCCTCAGCATCAGCGATACCTATCTGTTGATTATCGGCTTTGCCCTGCTGCTGGTCCTGCTGACCGCCTGGCTGCCGAAACGCGTCTGGCCGCCACAAACTCTCATTAATTCTGCTTCGCCAACAACGAGAACAACATCATGAGTTTCACACCTGCAAAACGTACCTCACTGCTGGCGCTATTGCTCCTGGCACTGCTGGGGATGGCCTTTTTTATCTGGTCGGCAATCGGCAGCCACGACTATCGCACCAATGACGCGGTGGTTACCGCCGACTACACGCTGGTAGCGCCAAAAATTTCTGGCTATATCCGTCAGGTTAGCGTAACGGATAACCAGCAGGTGAAGGCCGGTGACCTGCTGGCAACAATTGACGATCGTGATTATCGCGTGGCGCTGGAAACGGCCCAGGCTAACCTGCAAATTAGCGAGGCCAAACTGAGCAGCGTTCAGGCACAGCTCGATCAGCAGCAGGCAACGATTGCGCAGAATGAAGCTGCGGTCAGCGCCAGCCAGGCGTCGCTTAACTACGCCGGACAAAATGCAGAGCGTTACCGTCAGCTGCTGAAAAGCGGCACGGCAACCGCGGACGAGCAGCAGAAATCGAACGCCACTATGCTGAGCGCCGCCGCGCAGGTGAAACAGAGCCAGGCCGCGGTGCTGGCCGCGCGTAAGCAGGTCCCGGTGCTGCAGGCCAGCGTGCGCCAGGCGGAAGCCGATATTGCCGCGTCGAAAGCCAGCGTCGATCAGGCCGAGCTGAACCTTTCCTATACCCGCATTACCGCACCCATTTCCGGTACGGTAGGCCAGCGCGCACTGCGTGAAGGGGCATGGGTTTCAGCCGGTACGCGCCTGCTGGCGGTCGTGCCGCTACAGCAAAGCTACGTGCTGGCGAATTTCCTGGAAACGCAGCTGGCGCACGTCAGCAGCGGACAGCCGGTCAGTATCACCGTTGACGCCCTGCCTGGCGTTACTCTGCGTGGCCACGTTGACAGTATTGCTCCGGCAACCGGCTCAACGTTTGCAGCCATCACTGCGGATAATGCTACCGGCAACTACACCAAAGTGGTCCAGCGCCTGCCGGTAAAAATCGTTCTGGAGAGGGATCAGCCGGATCTGGCTCGTCTGCGGGTGGGAATGTCGGTGATTCCTGAATTAAAAATGCGCTAAATGTGAGAAAGTTCTCAGCACAATCGCCTTTATTTTGCCAGGCAATGCGGGTAAATTAGCGATCGATCCTGCCGTGGGCTCCCCACGGCGACCCTGCCTTAGCGCGTCCGGCATTAATAAGTCCGCCTGAGGTTGATTCTGTTCGCGTTACGCTGGTCCGGGATCGCCATAGCCGTAACCGCGCAGAGGAGCTGTTCGTGAAATACGCGTTTATGGGAATTTCGTTTATCCTGGTACTGTGGGTCGGCACCTTTTATCTGATGCTGTAGCGCTTCCCGAAAAGAGGGTCAGGCATGCCTGACCCTTATTGATCTCGCTCGCGGTCAGAGCGTTTCCGCGCTACCTTTCGCGGCAGATGGCAAAATGCCATCTGCCCGGAACATGGTTTTAATCCCTCTTACCGCCTGGCGAATGCGGTCGCTGTTCTCAATCAGCGCAAAGCGTACGTGGGTGTCACCGTAGTCACCAAAACCAATTCCCGGAGAAACGCAGACTTTCGCTTCCTGCAGCAGCAGCTTGGCGAATTCCAGCGATCCCAGATGAGCGTACTGCTCGGGAATTTTGGCCCAGACGTACATTGAAGCTTTAGGGTTGTCGACCATCCACCCCGCTTCGTGCAGCCCTTTCACCAGCACATCGCGGCGGCGCTTGTACTGCTCGGCAATATCGCGTACGCACTGCTGATCGCCTTCCAGCGCGGCAATGGCTGCGACCTGCAACGGCGTAAAGGTGCCGTAGTCGTGATAGCTTTTGATGCGCGCCAGCGCCGCAACCAGATCTTTATTCCCCACCATAAAACCGATACGCCAGCCGGCCATATTGTAGCTTTTTGACAGGGTGAAGAACTCAACCGCCACGTCACGCGCGCCCGGAACTTCCATAATCGACGGCGCTTTCCAGCCGTCATAGACGATATCGGCATAGGCCAGATCGTGGACCACCAGCACGTTGTACTGCTTCGCCAGGGCGATGACCCGCTCGAAGAAGTCCAGCTCCACGCACTGCGCGGTCGGGTTGGACGGGAAGCCGAGGATCATCATTTTCGGCTTGGGATAGCTTTCGCGAATGGCGCGTTCGAGTTCGTTAAAGAAGTCGACGCCCGCCACCAGCGGCACGGAACGCACCTGCGCACCGGCAATCACCGCGCCGTAAATATGGATCGGGTAGCTGGGATTGGGCACCAGCACGGTGTCGCCGTGATCGAGTGTCGCCAGCATCAGGTGCGCCAGCCCCTCTTTCGATCCGATGGTGACAATGGCTTCCGATTCCGGGTCAATCTCCACCTGGTAGCGATCGGCATACCAGCGGGAAATCGCCCGGCGCAGGCGCGGAATGCCGCGTGAGGTGGAATAGCCGTGGGTGTCTTCGCGCTGGGCAACGGTGCAGAGTTTTTCCACAATGTGCGGCGGCGTCGGGCCATCGGGGTTGCCCATGCTGAAATCGATAATATCTTCCCCACGACGGCGTGCGGCCATCTTCAGTTCAGCAGTGATGTTGAACACGTAGGGTGGGAGGCGTTCGATACGGGAGAAACGACGGGTTGAACTGATATCAGCCATAGTATTTTTGCTCGCTTACGTTAGCGCCCGGACCGTCCGAGCGACGCCGGCCACTGCGGTGGCCGTGCAACGAACATAGCGTAATATTCCGACGGCTGTCGATAGGCCGGATAAAATTTTTTATCCCAGCGGATTTACGCGCCCAAACAGCCAGTCATTCACCCACTGCCCGCGCAGCAGATAATTATCCCGCAGCGTGCCCTCCAGCTCGAAGCCGTTTTTTTCCAGCACCCGTCGTGACGCCCAGTTGCCCTCCACCACCTGCGCCTTCAGCTTGTGGAACTCGCATTCACGGAACAAATACTCGCTTAGCGCGGCCAGCGCCTCGCTGCCATAGCCGAGGCCAAAATAGCTGCTGAGCAGCGAATAGCCGACTTCCGCCTGTCGGTACGGTGCCCATTCTGCATTGGTGCCGATCAGCCCCACCGCTTCACCATCCTCTTTGCGCCGTACCACCAGGCACAGCATATGGAAACTGGTGATCTGCCAGGGGGCCAGACGGTCCTGAAAGCGCTGACGGATGTCCGCCAGCTGCGGCACAGCGCTGATAAAGCGCATGCTGGCTTCATCGCTGTGCACCTGTAAAAACAGCTGCCAGTCTTCCGGCTGTAGCCGGGTGAGAATGAGTCGCTCGGTGGTCAGTTGCATAGATATCTCAAAAAAAGGGAAAATCCACTCTTCGGCTGTTTTTTTAGTGCCGCTTTTCACTTACTGATAACGTGACGTTAGCAAAAAAGTGCGTGGATAACGACAGGATACCGTCGCAAAATCTATATTTGGCTGGCGGATCTCAGTATCATCAGCAGGGTTATTCATATCGCGGAAAAAAGACTACGATAAGCTTTGCCAGATGATGTTGCAGAGAATGGTTTTCTACGCATTTTTAATATCGCAAAGCTGAAAATCAACATCCTCTTTTTAGCACTCGGTTTTTCCTCTATTAATGGATTCGTTACTTCCCTGCCTCCGATACGGAACGAAATTCGACGATAACCCCCTTTTAAACTACGGACTTTCCTCAATTAGCGGTGAAAAATCGTCAATCCAACCCAACATCGTCGAGAATATCAACATCCTCTTTTTGCCACTCAACTTTTCCCCTATTAACGCATCAATATCACCGATCCCTGCCACAGCCGTAGCGCATCCGCCCGCCTTTTCTTATCATAGTGACATTGCTCCCCGTCAGCCGAGACGCCCGTGCACTCTATGTTTGAAATGTTGCTCGCCGTATTTGATCGCGCAGCGCTGATGCTTATCAGTCTGTTTTTTATGACCCGCACCCGCCATTTTCGCCAGCTGCTGCAAAAGGATGAGCACTCGCGCCAGGAACTGTTCGCCGTCACGGCGATCTTCTCGCTGTTTGCCCTGTTCAGTACCTGGACCGGCATTAACGTTGAAGGTTCGCTGGTTAACGTGCGCACGATTGCCATTATGTCCGGCGGTATCCTGTTTGGCCCCTGGGTAGGCATTGCTACCGGCGTGATTGCCGGGGTCCACCGTTTTCTGATCGATATTCACGGCGTGACCTCGGTCCCCTGCCTGATTACCAGCATCGTGGCCGGGATCGCCTCCGGCTGGATTAACCTGAAAGTGGTGAAAGAGAAACGCTGGAGCGCCGGGATCGTTGGCGGCATGCTCTGCGAATCGCTGACCATGCTGCTGATTGTGCTGTGGGCTTCCCCGACTTCATTAGGGATTGATATCGTTGCTGAGATCGCCATCCCGATGATCCTCGGGGCCAGCAGTATCGGCCTGATCGTGCTGCTGGTGCAGAGCGTTGAGGGCGAGAAGGAAGCCAGCGCGGCGCGGCAGGCCAAGCTGGCGCTGGATATTGCCAATAAAACCCTGCCGCTGTTCCGTCAGATCAACAGCCATTCCCTGCGCCAGGTGTGTGAAATCATTCGCAGCGATATCAAAGCGGATGCCGTGGCGATCACCGACAAGCATCAGATCATGGCCTACGTCGGTTTTGGCGAAGAGAACTACCGCAACGGCGATGACGGCATCAGTCCAACCACCTCGGCGGCGATTTCCGAGGGAAAAATCATCATTAAGAACAATGATGAAGCTCATCGCACGCCGGAAATCCATTCGATGATTGTCATCCCGCTGTGGGAAAAAGGGGAAGTCACCGGCACGCTGAAAATTTACTACTGCCATGCGCACCGCATTACCTCTTCCCTGAAGGAGATGGCTATTGGCCTGTCGCAGATCATCTCCACCCAGCTGGAAGTGTCGCGCGCCGAACAACTGCGGGAAATGGCCAATAAGGCCGAGCTGCGGGCGCTGCAAAGCAAGATTAACCCCCACTTCCTGTTCAACGCACTGAATGCCATCTCTTCCTCTATTCGTCTCAATCCGGACACCGCGCGGCAGCTGATTACCAACCTCTCCCGCTATCTGCGCTACAACCTTGAACTGAACGATGATGAAATCATTGATATCAAGAAAGAGCTGTATCAGGTGAAGGACTACATCGCCATTGAGCAGGCACGGTTCGGCGATAAGCTAACCGTGATCTACGATATTCAGGAAGATGTCAGCTGTTCGCTGCCCAGCCTGCTGATCCAGCCGCTGATCGAGAATGCGATTGTTCACGGTATTCATCCCTGCCGGGGCAAAGGCGTGGTGACGCTGAGTATCCAGGATCACGGCGATCGCGTGCGGATTGCGGTGCGTGATACCGGAAACGGTATCGCTGAAGAGGTTATTGCCCGGGTGGAGAATAATGAGATGCCGGGCAATAAAATCGGCCTGCTGAACGTTCATCATCGGGTCAGGCTGCTGTATGGTGAGGGGCTGCATATCCACCGGCTGAATCCGGGCACGGAGATTTCCTTCTATATCAGTAAAAATGGGGCTTCCCTGCCGGAAAATGAGCGTATTTCGCTGTCGGTATAATTTTTGTAAACCGGGAAAACGTTGTGAAAGCGATTATTGTTGAAGATGAATTTCTGGCCCAGCAGGAGCTGAGCTGGCTGATCCGTCAGCATAGCCAGATTGTGATTGAAGCGACCTTCGATGACGGGCTGGACGTTCTGAAATATCTGCAAAGCCATCAGGTGGACGTGATATTTCTGGATATCAATATTCCTTCGCTGGACGGCATGCTGCTGGCGCAAAACATCAGTAAGTTCGCCAATAAGCCGCTGATAGTGTTTATTACCGCCTATAAAGAGCACGCGGTGGATGCTTTTGAACTGGAAGCATTCGACTACATTCTTAAGCCGTACCACGAGATGCGCATAATCACCCTGCTGCGCAAGCTGGAAAACCACGTTCGTCAGGACACGGTACAAAACACCGCCACTCCGCGCCCCGCTTCCCACAGCATCAACCTGGTGAAAGACGAGCGCATTATCGTGACCGATATCAACGATATTTATTATGCCGAAGCGCACGAGAAGCTGACGTTTGTGTATACCCGGCGGGAAGAATATGTGATGTCGATGAACATGACGGAGTTTTGCAGCCGCCTGCCGGAGGAGTACTTCTTCCGCTGTCATCGTTCGTACTGCGTCAACCTCAGCAAAATCCGCGAGATTGAACCCTGGTTCAACAATACCTACATTCTGAAACTGCGCGATCTGGAGTTTCAGGTGCCGGTAAGCCGCAGCAAGGTGAAGGAATTTCGCCAGCTGATGCGCCTGTAGTTGCGCATCAGCCAGCGTGGAAGCCGTGGTTTACAGTACCTGGCCCAGCGTCTGACGCAGATGCGCACCGGCACCCAGCAGGCCTGGCTGATCGTGGGTGATCAGATACACCGGAATATCACTAACGTAATCTTTAAAGCGGCCTTTATCTTCAAAGGCGGCGCGGAAGCCGGAAGCCTTAAAGAAATCGAGGAAGCGCGGCACGATGCCACCGGCAATAAACACGCCGCCAAAGGTTCCGAGGTTCAGCGCCAGGTTGCCGCCAAAGCGACCCATAATCACGCAGAACATCGACAGCGCGCGGCGGCAATCGGTGCAGCTGTCGGCCAGCGCCCGCTCGGTGACGTCGCTCGGCTTCAGCGCCTCCGGCACGCGGCCGTCTGACTTCACGATAGCGCGATAAAGATTCACAAGACCGCCGCCGGAGAGAATACGCTCGGCGGAAACGTGGCCCAGTTCGGCACGCAGCACTTCAAGGATCTGGTCTTCTTCTTCGCTATTGGCCGCGAAATCCACGTGGCCGCCTTCGCCCGGCAGGCTGATCCAGCGCTTGTCCACGTGCACCAGGTGAGAAACGCCCAGCCCGGTTCCGGCACCGTAAATAGCAATCGGTTTGTCTTTCACCGGCGCTTTGCCGCCGAACTGCAGCAGATGCTCTTCCTGCAGCATCGGCACCGCCATCGACACGGCGGTAAAGTCATTAATAATTTCCAGATGCTTCAGGCCGAGGCTGGCTTTCATCTCGCTGGTGGAAAATGCCCAGTCGTGGTTGGTCATTTCAACCCGGTCACCGGTGATCGGGCAGGCGATAGCAATACAGGCATCGTGAATTTCCTGCTGCTGTTCATCACGCCAGGTGCGAATTACCGCTTCCAGACTGTCATAGTCAGAGGTGGAGAACGTTTTGGCCTGTGAGATGGCACCGCTTTCAAGATGACAGAGTGCCAGGCGCGCATTTGTGCCGCCGACATCACCTACCAAAGCATACTGGGTCATTATGGTTTTGCTCCGCTTAATCAAGTAGACACACTATAAATTTCCACTGCGAAAACAACAACGCTCACCGGGAAGAAAGGTGAGCGTTTCGGGCTAAAATCCGCCCTTTCGGAAAATTTCAGTTTATTTACCGAGTAGAACGGCTGCAATCGCCGCCGTTACCGGCTGTTGCGCTCGTGCAAAGAGCGGGTAACCGCCGCCAGCAGCGGGGGAATATCGGCTCGCGGCAACACCACTTCCACCAGCGATAAACGTGAACTGTCGGCAGCCAGCTGCATGACGTCTTCCAGTTGCACCGTTTGGGTCACCCGCCAGCTTTCCGCCGGGTTGTCCAGACTCAGCGCCTCGGTCAGATGCGTCCAGTTCCATCGGGCGATATCGTTATAGCGCTGTTCGGCACCGTGGATCGCCCGCTCCACCGTATAGCCATCGTTATTAAGCAGAAAGATAATCGGATGCTGGCCATCGCGCAGCATGGTGCCCAGCTCCTGCACCGTCAACTGCGCGGAGCCGTCACCGATAATCAGGATCACCCGGCGACCAGGCTCTGCCGTACCGGCTCCAAAGGCCGCAGGCAGCGTGTAGCCAATCGATCCCCACAGCGTTTGCACCATCAGGCGGGTATTTTCCGGCAGCCGCAGCGCGGCAATGCCAAACGCGGCGGTCCCCTGATCGGCAAGAACGATATCGCCGGGACGTAAGAACGCCTGCATGGCCTGCCAGAAACTGCCCTGGGTTAGCGATACCGAACGATCTTCCTCCATCACGGGAGGGGCGACAATATGTTGCCGCCAGCCGCTGCCGTGCCGCCTTGCCAGCCGATGCAGCACCTCCAGCGCTGCCGCCATCGGTATATCGTGGAAACAGTGCTCCCGTACCCGACATTCGTTCAGGCCAACATCGATGGTTTTACCGCTGTCAATCTGCTGGGTAAAGCCGGCCGTGACGGTATCGGTAAATTTGACACCAATGGTGATAATCACCTCGCTCTGCTCAATCACCTCGCGGGTGCTCTGCGCACTGGATGCCCCGGCATAGGTTCCGGCAAAACCATACAGGCTTTCGGGGACCACGCTTTTACCCATCAGCAGAGTGGCAAATGGCATCGGCACCTCCCGTAGCCAGCTTGCCAGCCTCTCCTGCTGCCCTGTCCGATCGGCAAGGAAGTCCACCAGCATCGCCACGCTGCGGGCTTCGGCCAGCAGCTGTTCTGCAGCGTCGGCAAACGCCGCCAGCTGCCGTTCGTGACGGCTGATGCGCAGATCTAAAGGCGATGACGGTGGTGAAATCGGGCTGGCCGCAACGTTGGTGGCCAGCAGCAGGTACACCGGTCGATGCTCGGTCAGTGCGCAGCGCAGCAGTCGATCGATTTCCGCCGCGGCGTTATCAGCGGTCAGCACGCTGCTGGCCACCGAGATTTCCTGATGCATGCGCAAAAAATGCCGAAAATCGCCGTCGCCCAGCGTGTGATGCAGTAATTCAGCGTTGTGCTGCGAGGTCTGCGACGGCGCGCCGACAATATGCACCACCGGCAGATACTCCGCATAGCTGCCGGCCACACCGTTAATGGCGCTAAGCTCACCGACACCGAAGGTGGTCAGTAGCGCGGCGGCACCCCGGCAGCGGGCATAGCCATCTGCCGCATACGCGGCGTTAAGCTCATTGGCGCAGCCAACCCATGCCAGTCGCGGATGGGCGATCACGCTGTCGAGAAATTGCAGATTGTAGTCGCCCGGCACGCCAAACAGATGGTCAATTCCCGTCTCATTCAAACGTTCCAGCAGATAATCACCCACGGTATAACTGTTCATTGCTCACACTCCTCTGCGGGGCATAAGCTGAGTATTAGCGATAATTTTCACTTCGTTAGCAGAAAGACTGCGCGGGAAATGGCAACAGAACGTTACGCTAATAATTCTCACTGAGTTGCGATCCGTGGCGCTATTTTTGTGAGTGTAACCGTATACACTGATGTGCTGTGTCGCCATATTTCTTCTTAACTGACGGGATTTTTTTATGTTTTATCAGGCAGATGAACAGCGTTATCAAAATATGACCTACCACCGTTGCGGCCGTAGCGGCCTGAAGCTTCCGGCGATTTCGCTGGGGCTATGGCATAATTTTGGCGACAGTACCCGGGTTGACGTCAGTCGTGACCTGCTTCGCCACGCTTTTGATAACGGTATCACCCATTTCGACCTGGCCAACAACTACGGCCCACCGCCGGGATCGGCCGAAGAGCATTTTGGCCGTATCCTGCGGGAAGATTTTCGTCCGTGGCGCGATGAGCTGATTATTTCCAGTAAAGCTGGATATACCATGTGGCCAGGCCCCTACGGCGACTGGGGGTCACGTAAGTATCTGATTTCCAGCCTCGACCAGAGCCTGAAGCGTATGGATCTCGAATACGTCGATATCTTCTACCACCACCGCCCGGACCCGGAAACCCCGCTGGAAGAGACGATGACCGCCCTCGACCATCTGGTACGTCAGGGGAAAGCGCTGTACGTCGGGCTGTCTAACTATCCGGCGGCACTGGCGGCCGAAGCCATCGCCATACTGAAAGATTTGGGTACCCCCTGCCTGATCCATCAACCGAAATATTCCATGTTCGAACGCGCGCCGGAAGCGGGCCTGCTGGACGTGCTGTCCGAGCAGGGCGTTGGCAGCATTGCCTTCTCACCGCTGGCCGGAGGCGTGCTGACCGATCGCTATCTGAACGGTATTCCTGAGGATTCACGTGCCGCCAGCGGCAGCCGCTTCCTGAGCGAAGACCAGCTGACCGCCGAAAAGATGGAGAAGGTTCGCCGGCTGAATTCGCTGGCGCAGCAGCGCGGGCAGAAACTGTCTCAGATGGCGCTGGCCTGGGTGCTGCGCGGCGACCGCGTGACCTCGGTGCTGATCGGTGCCAGTAAAACCAGCCAGATAGACGATGCGCTGGGAATGCTGGATAACCGCAGTTTTAGCGCAGAAGAGCTGGCACAGATCGATGCGATTCTTGGCTGATTAGCTGGCTGGCTGGCTGGCTGGCTGGCTGGCTGGCTGGCTGGCTGGCTGGCT
>NZ_JACVTS010000033.1:0-36426 GCF_016624545.1 Erwinia sp. S38
GGCTGACCTGTCAGTCGCTGTGCCGTCTCAGTGGTTGCGCATTATAGGGAGTTCTCGACGGCTGACAAGGGCTAAATTGCGATAATTTTACCGTTTGCTGCATTCCACAGCAAAACCCCGCCTTATACCTGCTTATGCACAAACTTATCCACATTCTTCATTGAATGACAATTTTGACGAGCAACGCGCAAACGTTTTCGCTACAATGCCCGCGCGTAATGGAAGCCCCTTTCAGGGGCGTTACCTGAAACTTATCTTCCTCTATATAGAGAAGAGAAAGACTAAGCTTCATATAACGCTCTTTATATGCGATCCAAAGCCAAGGGATAAAACCACCATGCAACAACGTCGTCCTGTACGCCGCGCGCTGCTCAGCGTGTCTGACAAAGCCGGTATCCTCGAATTCGCTCAGGCGCTTTCTCAACGTGGCGTAGAGCTACTCTCCACTGGCGGCACCGCGCGCCTGCTGGCCGAGGCTGGCCTGCCCGTGACGGAAGTCTCTGACTACACCGGTTTCCCGGAAATGATGGATGGACGCGTCAAAACGCTGCACCCAAAAGTGCATGGTGGCATTTTAGGACGCCGCGGTCAGGATGATGCCATCATGTCCGAGCACAGCATCTCCCCTATTGATATGGTCGTCGTTAACCTTTATCCGTTTGCCCAGACCGTTGCACGCGAAGGCTGCTCCCTGGAAGATGCGGTAGAGAATATCGATATCGGTGGCCCAACCATGGTGCGCTCCGCTGCCAAGAACCACAAAGACGTGGCGATTGTTGTGAAGAGCAGCGACTACCAGGCTATCGTAGCCGAGCTGGACGCCAACGATAATTCACTGACGCTGGAAACCCGTTTCGATCTGGCTATTAAAGCCTTCGAACACACCGCCGCCTACGACAGCATGATCGCCAACTACTTTGGTAGCCTTGTTCCTGCCTATCATGGTGAGACCTCGGCCCCTGCCGGTCGTTTCCCACGTACGCTGAATCTGAACTTCATCAAGAAGCAGGATATGCGCTACGGTGAGAACAGCCATCAGGATGCGGCCTTCTATATAGAAGAGAATGTTTCCGAAGCCTCGGTGGCTACCGCGCAACAGGTTCAGGGCAAAGCGCTTTCTTATAACAACATCGCCGATACCGACGCGGCACTGGAATGCGTAAAAGAGTTTGACCAGCCAGCCTGCGTCATCGTCAAGCATGCCAACCCGTGTGGCGTGGCGGTCGGTGGTTCGATTCTTGATGCCTACGAACGCGCATACAAAACCGACCCAACTTCAGCCTTTGGCGGGATCATCGCGTTCAACCGCGAGCTGGATGAAGCCACGGCTCAGGCCATTATCAGCCGTCAGTTTGTGGAAGTAATCATTGCACCATCTGCCAGCGAAGCCGCCCTGAAGGTGACCGCTGCGAAGCAAAATGTTCGCGTCCTGACCTGCGGCCAGTGGCAGCAGCGCCAGAAAGGCCTGGACTTCAAGCGCGTGAACGGCGGCCTGCTGGTGCAGGATCGCGATCTCGGTATGGTTAATGAGAGCCAGCTGCGCGTGGTCAGCAAACGTCAGCCGAGCGAGCAGGAACTGCGTGATGCGCTGTTCTGCTGGAAAGTGGCAAAATTCGTGAAATCCAATGCCATCGTCTATGCCCGTGACAATATGACTATCGGCATAGGTGCAGGCCAGATGAGCCGCGTTTACTCTGCCAAAATTGCAGGTATCAAAGCCGCTGATGAAGGCCTGGAAGTGAAAGGTTCAGCGATGGCCTCCGATGCCTTCTTCCCGTTCCGCGATGGGATTGATGCTGCTGCCGCAGTGGGTATCACCTGCGTGATCCAGCCGGGGGGTTCTATCCGCGATGACGAAGTGATTGCCGCTGCTGACGAACACGGCATTGCGATGATCTTTACCGACATGCGTCATTTCCGCCATTAATTACGGAGTCTCAAATGAAAATTTTGGTTATTGGTAACGGCGGCCGTGAACATGCGCTTGCCTGGAAAGCCGCTCAGTCACCGCTGGCTGACACCGTATTCGTTGCCCCGGGTAATGCCGGTACCGCACTGGAGCCTGCGCTGCAGAACGTGGCTATCAGCCCAACCGACATTCAGGGCCTGCTGGACTTTGCCCTGAGTGAGAAAATCGATCTGACCATCGTCGGCCCGGAAGCGCCGCTGGTGAAAGGCGTGGTGGATACGTTCCGCGCCGCCGGTCTGAAAATCTTTGGCCCAACTCAGGCTGCTGCGCAGCTGGAAGGTTCTAAAGCCTTTACCAAAGATTTCCTGGCCCGCCATCAGATCCCTACGGCTGAATACCAGAACTTTACTGAAGTGGAGCCTGCCCTCGCGTATGTGCGTGAGAAAGGTGCGCCAATCGTCATTAAGGCCGATGGTCTGGCGGCGGGTAAAGGTGTGATTGTGGCGATGACGCTGCAGGAAGCGGAAGATACCATTCAGGATATGCTGGCCGGCAATGCTTTCGGCGATGCGGGCCACCGCATTGTGGTGGAAGAATTTCTTGATGGCGAAGAAGCCAGCTTCATTGTGATGGTGGACGGCGAGAATGTGCTGCCCATGGCCACCAGCCAGGACCATAAACGCGTCGGCGATGCGGACACCGGCCCGAACACCGGCGGTATGGGTGCGTACTCCCCAGCTCCGGTTGTGACCGATGAAATCCACCAGCGCGTAATGGATGAAGTGATCTGGCCTACCGTGCGCGGCATGGCGGGCGAAGGCAACGTCTATACCGGTTTCCTGTATGCCGGTCTGATGATCGATAAAAGCGGCCAGCCGAAAGTCATCGAGTTTAACTGCCGCTTCGGCGATCCGGAAACTCAGCCGATCATGCTGCGCCTGCAGTCGGATCTGGTGGATCTTTGCCTGGCTGCCGTTGACGGTAAGCTGGACCAGAAGGATTCCGTCTGGGACCCTCGTCCATCACTGGGCGTGGTACTGGCTGCCGGCGGTTATCCGGGTGACTATGCAACCGGTGACCAGATCCACGGTTTACCGCTGGAAGAGGTTGCCGACGGTAAAGTGTTCCACGCGGGTACGACGCTGGAAGACGATCTGGTGGTGACCAACGGTGGGCGCGTACTGTGCGTCACCGCGCTGGGTGAAGACGTTGCTGCCGCTCAGAAACGTGCTTACGAACTGGCCCAGCCAATCTCATGGAAAGGCAGCTTCTGCCGTAAAGACATTGGCTACCGCGCGATAAATCGTAAGTAAGCTGCCATCTTTAGCTATTGCGATAAAAAGCGCCCTTCTCGGGCGCTTCTTTTTTTAGCGGTCAAAAACTGTATTTAATACCAATCGCCGCTGAAGTATCTGTCCAGCTGTGATCGCCCATCTGATGTCCGATCGTTCCGGTTAGCCTTAGCTGCTGATTGAAATCACCCTCAATACCCAGTTTGGCTTCTGCAATGTTTCGCGTGCCTGACTGCGTCACATCAACGCCATCCATCGACACGCTGTTGTTACGTGTGTTGTGAATCCAGTTCGTTTCAATAAACGGTTTGAACTCACGACCTGCACCCTGATCCTGCGATGAATGACCTTTTGCAAAGGCTTTCATACCTAAACGAGAACGTACGTTATTGTCCGTTTTTCCAATGACGCGCGTACCATTCTTTTCCGTATGGTTATCGGCAGAAATACCCGACCACGTTATCTGCGCCAGAGGCTGGAGATAAAATCCGCTACGTTCACTCTGGCTCACGGGGATCACATAACCTGTTTCCAGCGAAGTGCTTACCCCATCAGAGTCATAGTGTTCGCGTCTGATATCGTCACCTTTTACCTTATTCTTGAACCAGCTGTACTGAACCAGAGTGTCCACATACAGCCCATGTTCGTCGGTTCCCTCAGCATACCAGGTACCGTATACGCCGGTGGTATAGCCTCGAACATTACCTTTTGCGCGATAGCCGGTAACGCGGGACGTGGTGGTGTTATGGCCGTGTCCGTAACCCGCTAACAGGCCAACGCGCCAGGAACCCGCCGCGCCAACACCGCTGCCGATATCGCCACCCAGCATCGCCGAGTAACGATTATTGTTGGTTTTCAGCTGGCCGCTCTTGTCGTTGGCGTGGGTACGGCCACCAACCTGATTTAACCAAAGAGTCGTATATTTTTTCTCGCCGCTAAGCGGGTCAACATAAAACGTTCCTTGTCTATCACTCAGGCGACTTTCAAAAAGAGTCAGTGCCGCAGCAATGTTTGCACTGTAGGCCCCCCCCTCAGGACGAACGATACGTTCCTTGTTAGCAGGCGGTTCAACCGGCGGATTTACAGGTGGCTCGACCGGTGGATTTACCGGTGGTTCAACCGGTGGGTTAACGGGAGGTTCAACAGGTGGCTCAACCGGCGGATTAACGGGGGGATCGGGCTGTTTCTGGCTGGTCAGATACCAGTTGTTGCTATTCGTATTTCCGCGGACCAGAGAGTAGTCGTAAGCCCCGGCAACGATGCGACCGGACTGATTAAAGGTACCATCCGACTGACCGTCTACGCGGATTAACTCCACGCCTTCAACCGTTTGTGCTCCTTTACCGCCAATGTTATTCACGACAACGTTAGTATCGCCTGAACTATTTCCTTCAATCGCTAATCGATCGGAAGGAGAATCATCACCCGCTAATTCAGAATTGAAAACAAGGGTCCCGCCATTCCCGACGTAGTTATTATGGACCGTCAGAACCGAACCTGTTTTATCCGAATCTGAAAGCTGAATAAGACCCGCATTTGTGAGATTGCCAACATCCGAGCTGGCCCCCATGTGCCACAACGATGTTCCGTCAACATCGATTTCTTTGACGTTCTGAGCAGAACCAACAAGCGAAGATTTATTATTTAAATCAACTTTCACTTGAGAATCTTTTGAAGAAATAACGGCCCCATTAAGCGAACTGTTACTAAGATTGTAATTAATCGTTGATGCATCCTGAGCAGACGTTGAACCATTAAGGACACTGTCACTCACGTTTAAATTAGTCGTCGATCCATCAAGGGTAGCCAAAAACCGACCATTCCCGCTCGATATGGTTGAATTTCCACTCACGGTGATATTCGCTAAGGTGTCTTTGCCAACAACGATAGCGACATTGTTTTCAGTCTTCACCGTTGAAGAGTCAATAAGAACGTCGTTGTCTTCATAAGTACCTCGAGAACCGTCAAAGTCAGAGTATCCCCGCAGGAAATAAAATCCAAAGCCGTTCTTCGTGGCATTGACAACCGTACCATTTGTAAGACTAAGCTGGCCGCCCTTGGTGACGATACCGTAAACCCCCTGAGATTCAATATTGGTATTATCAAACGAGGCTATTCCGCCAACCAGGTAAGCCCCACTCCCCTCAGAGTTGATGGTGGAGTTTACTACCATTGTTGTCGTCTGGTTCGTATTCTCTACTCGTGAAGCATTGACCAAAATACCGTTCGCTTTATCACCACTATTCTCTACGAACACATTAATTGTAGTGTCCTTTACCAGAAAACCATTTTCATTTTCCCAGCCTTTATTAAAAACACCAGCCTCATCCGTCGAATTAATGACCTGGCCGCCAATGACCGTCGAGTACGCGAACGCCAACTCTGGTCCAAAAAGTGCGCCAGAGATGAGTAAACTGATAACTTTTTTTCTGTACATCTTAAATTTCCCTTTTATGAATCAAATCCATCAACCGCGAGGAAGAGTAAAGCTTTCCATTATTTTTTAAATTATCATTTAATGCTGGCCATTTAATTTCTTGCGCAAATTAAGGTAAAAATTGGCATTCACCTTAATAATATAAATCATTCATCCTTTTAAGTTAAATTAATACACGCCTTATTAACAAATGGAGACTCGCTACTTTGCATACGAATACGAAGCGCTATCATCAGGAGAGTTATTACTCATTCCAATGATAAAAATACTCAATCCCTGCTGTTAATACGCCCAATGCAGGAACTAATTTATCTCAGCGGTATTAGTTTATGCTTTTGATGATCTGAAAAAATTGAGAATGGACAAGTACAGGGTAAAATTATTGAATCGGAGATAATAATATCAGAATGCAGGGCCGGATGAATTTATTCGAATGACTCAAATACCCTCTCAGAAATCCGCCTCTTTAGGTTCACTCTGGCAAAGATCCTCCTGGCTGGCCAGTAGTAGTTGGACTCCCTCCGGAGCCTGTAGCCATGCGACGTTAAGCGGCTCGGAAGGCGCAGATGCCCGCTGCCTGGCAATCTGTTCCAGCTCCATTTCATCGAACTCTGGCCGTAGCTGATTGCCCTGACAGCTGGCGACCTCTCCACCGGGCAACCAGCGCCCCTGGATCAGCATCACCCGCCCGTTCCGCAAATCGTTGCTAATCTTCAGCATGCGCTGCGCGTCAAACTGATAAAGCGCCACTTCATCCGCAGATAAAGGTTCCCGATGCCCGGCCAGCTGTCGCTGCATAAAGCTTAAAACACCATCATGATCAAAACGTAGCGTCACATCATCAGGTTGCTTACCAGAAACATGGCGTTCAATCGCCACCGGTTTGCCATCCAACCACTGATAATCCGTCGTTTCCGTTGCGCCACCGCTGAAGGGTGTAAAAACGGTCATCATGTGGGAGATCTCTGCCTGACTGTCTTTTCGCCAAATTCGTACGGCACCACGATCGGCAAGATAGCCGCTGGCGGTAAAATCGGGCAGATCGGAACGCGAACTGCAGCCAGCTAGCAGCAGCAGAATAGTGAGAATGGAGATACGGTTGGGAAGCGTCAGTTTCATGATAAAAGAATATCACATGACCGCAACGGCAGTAGGAAAGCAGCCAGAAGATTTACGTCAGATAAACAAAAGGGGCGAATACGCCCCCCTGTTTAAACTCTTCACCGTCAGACGATTACTTAACAGCGTCTTTCAGTGCTTTACCAGAAACGAATGCTGGTACGTTTGCAGCAGCAATTTTGATTTCTTTGCCAGTCTGCGGGTTGCGGCCAGTACGCTCAGCACGGTGGTTAACTTTAAAGGTACCAAAACCAACCAGTTGTACAGCATCACCTTCTTTCAGAGACTCAGTAATCGCAGCCAGAGTGGATTCCAGTGCAGCTTTAGCCTGGGTCTTAGACAGGTCCGCTTTGTCCGCAATTACATCAATCAGTTGAGTCTTGTTCATAAGTTATCCTTACAGTGTATTTATCGCTTGCTAAGCACCAGGTGCGAGGGGAAAAACCAGATTCTGGCACTCTCCAGCCTACACGCACCGATAGCCACATTTTTCAGCCCCCCAAATGTAGACCAGAGTGGGGGCGAATGTGAAGCCCAAAGGCTCTACAAATCTGGCCTGAAGTCACGTTTTGTGGCCTTATTGATGAAAATCTATCCCGATATTACTGATTCCTGATTCGCGCAGGTCGGATCGCAGCCCTTTGATCAGCTCGATGTCCCTCTCCTCGCAGGCTGCCAGCAGGCGGAAAATCTCCCACTGGATGTCCCATTCCTCTTCAACCGCGGGGTTAGCCTTCAGTTCTTCTTCGGTCATTTCACGTCCGGCCTGTGTCATTTCCAACATGGCGACAGTGGTGATTGACGTTTCGCTGACGACAATAGCATGTGCCAGGGTTTCGCCACTCAAGCGAGAATGGATCAGCTCACTGAGCGCGACACAGGCATCGATTGCCGGATAGACACCGTACAGATCGTAATCGTCTGCGGAAGGGATAGCCTCTTCCAGTTTTTCCAGCTGGCTGTCGAAGTTGACCTTCGCATCCTTCACCACCAGGGTTTCCCACAGCAAATCCAGAATGCGGCGATACAGCTGCCCATCGCCGAAACCGGTCTGCTGGCAAAATGCACGGTAGTTAGGGGCCATCCGCTCACACAGGCAGGCCATAAAAGTCACATGCTGCCAGCTTTCCAGCTTTTCCAGCCGTAAATGAATTGGGTTACGTAACATATCAGGGTCTCAGAATTAACGCGCTGCGGGGAGTGTACCTGAAAAGCACCACGGCATCACGGTTAACCCTGAGGGAGAGAGGTAAAAGCCCGACGCTGTGACGCAACCGCATCCGCCCAGCGCGTTGGCTCCGGCAGGCGATAACCCTGCAAACAGTTTTCCACCCATTGAAGAGAGGTAGCCTGGCTGACACGATGTCCGGTGGAAATAAACAACGGGTTACAGCGCGCTTTACTGCGCAGCACCCAGCCAAGCTGCTGGTCTTTATCCATCAGCGGCTGACAGCTGCCGGGTTCGGCATCCGGCGGCGTAAATGCCCCGCACAGCCGCTTTTTCGCCACGCCAATCGTCGGGACATCCACCAGCAGGCCGAAGTGGCTTGCGACACCCAGTCGCCTTGGATGAGCGATGCCGTGGCCATCTACCAGTAACAGGTCGGGACGATGAGCAAGCTGCTGCCACGCGGCCTCTAGCGCCGGGGTTTCACGGAAGGAAAGAAAACCGGGAATGTAGGGCATGGTGGTGGCTATACGCGCCACCTGATGCTCAATCAGCCGCAGTGAAGGGTATTCCAGTATGACCAGGGCGGCACGGGTAACCTCTCCGCCCTGCTCAAAGCCGACATCCGCGCCACCTATCAGTCGCGGAGGCATGACGTCAAAATCATCCTGATGGATAACTTCAGCTGCGAGAGTACGCTGCCGGTCACGCAATACGGCTATGTCCATTTTTTACTCCTGGTGATAAGGGCGCGAAAGTTTGTGCACCGCCTCCACGAAAGCGCCCGCATGCTCTGGCGGTACATCCTGATGAATTCCGTGACCCAGGTTGAACACGTGTCCTGCTCCCTGGCCATAGCCTTCGAGAATACCTGCCACTTCCTGCTCGATCCTTGCAGGAGGTGCGTAAAGGATGGAAGGGTCCATATTTCCCTGCAATGCCACTTTATCCCCCACGCGGCGACGGGCATCGGCGATATCCGTAGTCCAGTCCAGACCCAGCGCATCACAGCCGGTTGCTGCCATCTCTTCCAGCCACTGACCGCCACCTTTCGTAAACAGCGTTACCGGAACGCGGCGACCGTCATTCTCATGCAGCAGGCCATCGACGATCTTGTGCATGTAATAGAGCGAGAACTCGCGATAGTCGCGGCCCGTCAGTACACCGCCCCAGGTATCGAAGATCATCACCGACTGTGCACCCGCGCGAATTTGGGCGTTTAAGTAAAGGGTTACGCTATCAGCAAGTTTGTCGAGCATCAGATGCAGAGTCTGTGGTTCGGCATACATCATCTTTTTGAGCTTGGTAAATGCTTTACTGCTGCCGCCTTCCACCATGTAGGTCGCCAACGTCCAGGGACTGCCGGAGAAACCGATTAATGGCACTTCGCCGTTTAGATTCTTGCGAATCGTTCGCACGGCATTCATCACATACCCCAGTTCCTGTTCAGGATCGGGGATCGGCAGCTTCTCAACATCGGCACGGCACGTTATTGGCTGCGAGAAACGAGGACCTTCACCCGTTTCAAAGTAGAGGCCCAGCCCCATCGCATCAGGGATCGTCAGAATATCGGAGAACAGAATTGCCGCATCAAGCGCATAGCGTCGCAGAGGCTGCAGCGTGACTTCACAGGCCAGCTCGGCGTTTTTACACAGCGACATGAAATCACCGGCGACGGCACGCGTGGCTTTATACTCCGGCAAGTAGCGTCCGGCCTGGCGCATCATCCATACGGGGGTAATATCAACAGGCTGGCGCAGCAGGGCGCGCAGATAACGATCGTTCTTCAGTTCACTCATCACAGGGCTCTCTACTCCAAATAAGCCTGTAGTGTACCATTTATCAAGATTGACTGTGCCCGGTAGCCCGATAATTTGAGGGGAACGCAAAATTTCCCTGCCTGTACGCGTATAAATATCAAGGCAGGGACAGCACCTGGCCCGAAATGGGGCACCTCGTGCTACTTCTTAGCCTGCATCTGATTACTTTTGGCAGTACCACCTTCAACAGAAACCAGTGAAGGCGCACGTTCAGGATCTGGGCCATTTGAATTTTTTGCTTTTTTATCTTTTATTTCAGCGGTTTCTTCAACCCAATGGGAGTTACCAATAAATACGCCACCTTTCTCAATTGAGAATTCACTAGCATAAACATCGCCTTCTATTCTTCCTCGCGACATTATCACTACCGTTTTCGCGTAGCAGCACCCTTTTAACAGACCGTTTACGATCAGCATTAAGGATGTGACTTTCCCAACAACTTTCCCTTCCTTACCGATCTGCGTGACTTTTTTACTGGTTACATCACCCTCAACTTCACCGCTAATGGTAATGTTATTTTCATTAGTAATTTCACCGCGTAGCATTGTTCCGGGTGAAATAGTTGTTTCCTTAATATTATTACTTTCCGCTGATGGGTCCATGCTGATGCTCTCACTCATTATACTGGCGGACGAATCCTGTCCCTTTGTCGTTTTCACTTCTTCTTTCTTACTGAAATTAAACATGTTTATAATCACTCTGTTAACGCGTAGATATGTCGACAGACTCAGCAGAACAAGGCATCCCATACCGCCAAGGAAAATCAGCATTGAAATTCTGTGCGATAGCAAAAAAGCGATAATGCTACCGATCCAGAAAATCCAGATACTCCAAAGATAATATTGCGTTCTGTTCTTAAACATACCTACATCCAACCTACATATGAATCACCCTGATGAATTGTCGCCCGCCCGCATCACTAATGGCTGTATACGGATCGGCAACTTCGCTTTCAAAGGATTTAATAAGATATATTAGGAAATAGCACTCTGAGCTAAATAAAGACTATTTCTTTCATCGGGAATTTAAAGCGAAAAACGGAGTCAATTGAAAACTATTCCTTGTTACGAGCTTAAAATCTTCCACGCAGTGAATCATATTAGAATTCACCGCAGAGATAAACCTAAAGGTCCTTATATCTGGACAGCAGTCAATTCCCCGGCCGCACCAAACGGCAAACCAGGGGAAAAAGAGTGGGAAGTACTAATGGATTAAATTGTTCATCAGCCGTGAATTTCACTCATCATCAGCACGGCATAATGCCACTGTATCCTCGATTAAACGTCGTGCGATAGTGCCTGCTGGCGGCAACAGCGGTAAAGCATCATACCGATACCAACCCGCATCCAGCAGTTCTTTAGGGTCAATATTGATTTCGCCCGCATCATAGTCGGCCATAAAGGCCATCATCAGCGACTGTGGAAATGGCCAGGGCTGAGATGAAACATATCGCAGATTTTTAACCTTAATTGCCGCTTCTTCCATCACTTCGCGCGCTACCGTCTGCTCCAGCGTCTCGCCGACTTCAGCAAAGCCCGCTAGCACGGTATAAATGCCGTTACGATGGCGGGTATGCTGGGCCAGCAGGATCTTATCTTCGCGGCGAATGGCAACAATGATACAGGGAGCAATTTGCGGATAGTAACGCTGCCGACAGTGGCTGCACAGGCAGGCCCATTCGGTTTTGCTGTGGTGCATCTCGTGGCCGCAATAGCCGCACCAGCGGTGCGACCGGTAAAACTCTGCCAATTGTATACCCCGACCAGCCAGCTGGAATAAACCGGTCTCCTGATCGAGTAGCTGACGCAGCGATCCGGTATCACGCGTGCGACTTTCGCAGATCAACCACACCGTTTCCCCCTGCCATTCGCCGATAGGCGATCCTTTTGATCCCGTCAAGCCGAATGATTCGGCAGATCCTCGAGGAATTTCGCCTTTTGGTAACCAAATTTTATGTTCGTGGCTGACAACCCACCAGCCAGTGTCTACGCTTGATATTTGACGTTCCATAACTTGCTTATCATCCTCAGCTCAAAGACTGGTTTGAGGTCAGGCATTAAAAATAAAACTCACGGAGATGAACATGCTTAACCAGTTAGAAAATCTGGCCGCGCGGGTTGGCGGCTGTAGTGAACTGGTCGATTTCTGTTTACACGCCCGTAAGCAGCTGCTGATTGCCTATTATCAAATGGCCGGTTTAAAGCCTAACAAGGAATCGTTGACGGCGCTCGATGAAAATGCGCTGGATAATTTTTGCCAGAATCTGGTGGACTATCTCTCTACCGGCCATTTCACGGCTTACGAACGTTTCATTAAAGAGCTGGAAGGAACGGAACAGCTGGCGCAGGCGGCATTGATTTATCCATCCTTACGTGCCAATACCGACCACATTATGCAGATTTATGATACGTATCTGGAAAAGGCCATCGAAACAGATGATGCGGTAGATTTCCAGCAAACGCTTTCCCTGGTCGGCGAAGTGCTGGCTGAACGTTTCGTGCTGGAAGATAAATTTATTAAGCTGGCTCTGGAAAAAGTTGCTGAAAATCAGATGGCTAATGATGTAGCGCCTCTTGCGCCTTCCGCCTGATTCGTTATCAGATTGTGAATTACTTGTAGTTTACAATTAGCCCCTTTATGCTGAAGGGGCTATTTAGTTTGAGCAAAAAACGTTTTGTTCTGACTTAAAACTGATTTTCTGACAACAAAGTCCGAAAATCAGAGAGTATTTCTTGTCGGAGTGCCCCACGGGGCTGAGACCGTTAATTCGGGATCCGCGGAACCTGTTCAGGTTAACACCTGCGAAGGGAACAAGAGTAAAATCGTCTGCGATGATGCGAAATAAAATGTTTCACATCGTTCAAATTACTCCCGCCTCCAGGCAAGCAACTTTCCCTAATATTTCAGGAATTTGCTATGTCTACCGTTGAAAAACTTCTCGTTGAGAAAAAAACCAATCGCCGTGAGCAGCGCGCTGAAGCTCAGCAGTTTATCGATTCTCTGCAAGGCACGGCCTTCCCCAATTCAAAACGTATTTATCTGACCGGCTCCCGGGACGATATCCGCGTGCCGATGCGTGAAATCCAGCTTAGTCCAACCGTGATTGGGGGCAGTAAAGATAACCCTACGCTGGAAGAGAATGAGCCGGTACCGGTGTACGACACGGCTGGCCCCTACGGCGATCCGGCAGCGGCTATCGATGTGCATCGCGGCATCGACAAGTTGCGCAGCACATGGATTCACCAGCGTGCCGATACGGAAGAAATTGCTGAACTCAGTTCGGTCTACACCCAACAGCGGCTGGCCGATGAAGGCCTGGATCATCTGCGTTTCGATAATCTTCCTCGTCCACGCCGCGCACTGGCAGGCCGCTGCGTTACTCAAATGCATTACGCGCGTCTGGGCGTGATCACCCCGGAAATGGAATATATCGCCATCCGCGAGAATATGGGCCGTGAACGTATTCGCGGTGAAATTCTGCTGCAACAGCATCCGGGCAACAGCTTCGGTGCCAGCCTGCCGGAAAATATCAGCGCAGAGTTTGTGCGCCAGGAAGTCGCCGCCGGACGTGCGATCATCCCGGCCAATATTAACCATCCGGAATCAGAACCGATGATCATTGGGCGTAACTTCCTGGTGAAGATCAACGCCAATATCGGCAACTCCGCGGTCAGCTCTTCGATTGAGGAGGAAGTTGAAAAACTGGTGTGGTCTGCACGCTGGGGCGCCGACACGGTGATGGATCTTTCTACCGGTCGCTATATCCATGAAACGCGTGAATGGATACTGCGTAACAGCCCGGTACCGATTGGCACCGTGCCAATCTACCAGGCGCTGGAGAAGGTCAATGGCGTGGCAGAAGATCTTAACTGGGAGATTTTCCGCGATACGCTGCTGGAACAGGCAGAGCAAGGCGTGGACTACTTCACCATTCATGCCGGCGTGTTGCTGCGTTACGTACCGATGACCGCTAAAAGGTTGACCGGCATTGTTTCGCGCGGCGGGTCGATCATGGCGAAATGGTGCCTGTCGCACCATAAAGAGAGCTTCCTCTACCTGCATTTCCGCGAGATTTGTGAAATCTGCGCCGCCTATGATGTTTCACTCTCACTCGGGGACGGCCTGCGCCCGGGTTCGATTCAGGATGCTAACGACGAAGCGCAGTTCTCCGAGCTACATACGCTGGGAGAGCTAACCAAAATTGCCTGGGAATATGATGTGCAGGTGATGATTGAGGGACCCGGGCACGTGCCAATGCAGATGATCCGCCGTAATATGACCGAGCAGCTGGAACATTGCCATGAAGCACCGTTTTATACGCTCGGCCCGCTGACCACCGACATCGCTCCCGGCTATGACCACTTTACGTCCGGGATTGGTGCAGCAATGATCGGTTGGTTTGGCTGCGCAATGCTGTGCTATGTGACGCCGAAAGAACATCTTGGATTGCCTAACAAAGAAGATGTTAAACAGGGGTTGATTACCTATAAGATCGCCGCGCATGCCGCCGATCTCGCAAAAGGCCATCCCGGCGCGCAGATCCGTGATAATGCGATGTCGAAGGCACGCTTTGAGTTTCGCTGGGAAGATCAGTTTAATCTTGCCCTCGATCCGCATACCGCCCGTGCCTATCATGATGAAACCCTGCCGCAGGAATCCGGTAAGGTGGCGCACTTCTGCTCAATGTGCGGGCCGAAGTTCTGTTCAATGAAGATTACCCAGGAAGTGCGAGAGTACGCCGCGCGCCAGCAAGCCCAGGCCATGCCGATTGAAATAGGTATGGCGCAGATGTCTGATGAATTCCGCAATCGCGGCGGTGAACTGTATCACCGCGCCGATGCGCTTAAAACCGAGGAAAATGTATGAGTCGTGGTCCTTTTCCCGCTACCGATGCCCGGCTTGGGCTTTATCCGGTGGTGGAAACCGTTGAGTGGATTGCCCGCCTGCTGGATTTTGGTGTGCGCACTATACAACTGCGCATTAAAGATCGTCAGGATGATGAAGTAGAGCAGCAGATTGCTGAAGCGATTGCCCTCGGCAAACGTTACCAGGCAAGGTTGTTTATTAATGACTACTGGCGTCTGGCGATCAAATATCAGGCGTATGGCGTTCATCTGGGGCAGGAAGATCTGGACATCGCCGACCTTGATGCGATTCACGCTGCCGGACTGCGACTGGGACTGTCTACTCACGATGATGCCGAGCTGGATCGGGCGCTGGCCGTAGAACCGTCCTACATCGCTTTGGGCCACGTTTTTCCAACGCAGACCAAAGATATGCCTTCTGCGCCGCAGGGGTTAGCGGAACTGACCCGGCATATTCAACGCCTGCAGGGTATATCAACTGTCGCTATTGGCGGTATCAGCATCGATCGCGTCCCGGCCGTGCTGGCAACCGGTGTCGGCAGCGTCGCCGTGGTCAGTGCCATCACCAAAGCGGAAGACTGGCAGGCGGCAACTCGCCAGCTGCTGGATCTGATTGAATCCCCGGAAGGCACTGCACAATAAAATGTAATGTGTCGTAACGCCGGCAAACTGTCATGAAGCAACGCCGCAGGCTCAGTCTCTGCGGCTTTTCACCTCTGCATACGCGGCTATAGTGGCAGTGCTGGCGGCAGTTGCGCCGTCAGCCAGGGTCAGCGCTGTTCCTTCCCGCTGGCCCTGCCTTCTCCCCGATCATCGCTGGTCGTCGCCAGCTCACGCACCGGAGAGCAGGATTGCATAGCCCGCTCTAAGGCTGCACCAAGCATCGCCAGCGCCCGTTCGGTTTTATCCGTACAGGTTTGGGCATAGCTCAACCGCAGGCAGTTGCGGTACTTTCCCGATGCGGAAAACAGCGAACCGACGGCGATTTGAATTTTCGATTCACGCAGCTCAGCATTGAGCCGGTGTGAATCAAATGCTTCCGGTAGTTCAACCCAGATCAGGAAACCGCCCTGAGGACGGGTAACACAAATACCGCAGGGAAAATGCTGACGTACCAGGCGGGTAAATATCTCCAGGTTTCGCTGATAGGTAATCCGCATGCGCCGCAGGTGCGGCTGATAGTAGCCCTGGCTTATAAATCCGGCGACCGCCATCTGCGTCAGGGTTGTTGTTGACCCGGTAACGATGTATTTCATATGCAGTACCCGGTCAAAATAGCGTCCCGGTACCACCCAGCCCACTCGCAGTCCCGGGGCCAGTATTTTTGAGAATGAGCTACAAAGCAAAACGCGACCATCGGTATCCAGCGACTTGATGGTTATCGGCCGCGGATAGTCGAAGGCCAGCTCGCCGTAAACATCATCCTCGATGATCGCTGCGTCAAAACGCTGTGCCAGCGTGAGCAGTGCGCGCTTGCGGTGCTCTGGCATAATAAACCCGAGCGGGTTATTGCAGTTCGGCACCACCACCACGGCCTTGATCGGCCATTGTTCAAAGGCCAGCTCCAGTGCTTCAAGGCTGATACCCGTCGAAGAGTCGGTGGGGATCTCTATCGCACGGATGCCAAATCCACGCAGGGTTTGCATGATGCCGTGAAAGGTCGGTGATTCAACGGCGATAATATCGCCATGCTGACAGACCGCCCGTATCGATATCGACAGGGCTTCATGGCAGCCGGTAGTAATCACGATGTCATCCGCGCCCAGCTGGCAGCCGCTGTCGATCATCAGGCGTGCAATCTGTTCACGCAGCTCCGGAAGACCATACAGCGTGTCATAGCCCAGCAGGCGTTCGTCCTGCTGTTGAGCAACCCGGCTTATGGCTTTCCATAACGGTTTCAGCGTTGGCTGACCGACGTCCGGCATACCGCTACCCAGCTGGAGGGTTTGCTCATCGGATCGGGCTTCAAGCAGATGCAGCACGGCATCCCACTGAGTGATCTCAACCGGCCGCTGTACCGGGCGGGTAATCGCCGGGACCGGCGGTGCTGCTTTACGCGGGGTAACAAAATATCCCGAACGCGACTGGGGGGTGATCAGCTGCCTTTCTTCCAGCAGGTAGTAAGCCTGCTGCACCGTGCTGATACTGACACCATGTTCGCTGCTCAGGGATCGTACCGACGGAAGCCGTTCTCCTGCCTGATAAAGGCCTTGCTCGATACGCTGAGCCAACAGATCGGCCAGATATTGGTAACGCGTCATTGTATCTCCCCTATCGCCATTCTTGAATGAAAACCAGTACAGATTAGCGTCTTTATGACCATTCAGTCAGCGTATCACGCCATCTGTATGTCAATAAAACAGTATTTCTGCATCTGTATCATTGATGTCATCCGCGACAAAATAGCATTCAGACACCGGGCATTGAGGGGCAGATGATGGAGTTTCATGAAAACAGAGCAGCAAAACCGTTCAGTTGGGGTTTGATCAAAGCGATCTTTATCGTTCCTTATCACCACTGGCAGCGGCAGCGCATGCGGGCATGTACCAGAAAAATTCTCTCCCAGCTGAGCGATGCGCAGCTGAAGGATATCGGGCTGACCTGCCATGATGTCCGGCACTATAAGTGATGTGGCTTGGGCGGATTGCGCGCCCGCGGCAACGGAGACGTCCTGCCTCCGTTGCTCTTTTTTTATTACCCAGGATAGTGGCCCACGGGATCGCCGTCCGCATGGCATTGCATAACGGCTCAATGCTGTGACACAGATGAAAAACTGCCATCGCTGCAGGAAGACTGGCAGTTGTAGCTGACCAGACTCTACGCTTTCCCACCATACTTCCCACTGCTATATCGACCACATTCGGCAATACGCTAATCGCGAACCAGGAAGCACAGGGTTGCCGCTTTCAGATCCACATTCAAATCATCGTCATATCCCTGTCGACTTTTTATGGGCGAAAAAAAACCTCGCCGAAGCGAGGTTTTTTACTATGCCACAGGTGGTTGACGATTAATCGTCATTACCACCCAGACCTGCGTTCAGCAGTTCTGCCAGGCTGGCAGACGCTTCATCAGCAGTCACCTGAGGTACAACTGGTGCTTCACCAGCTGCACGGCGACGCATACGATCCTGATGATAAGCGTAACCGGTACCGGCTGGGATCAGACGGCCTACAATTACGTTCTCTTTCAGGCCGCGCAGTTCGTCACGTTTGCCCGCAACGGCTGCTTCGGTCAGTACGCGCGTAGTTTCCTGGAACGAGGCCGCAGAAATGAAGGACTCGGTTGCCAGAGACGCCTTGGTGATACCCAGCAGGTCGCGTGCAAATGTTGCAGCGATTTTGCCGTTGGATTCCAGCTCGCGGTTAGAGATCTTAACGCGAGAGAATTCAACCTGCTCACCGTCGAGGAAGTCGGAGCTTCCTGCGCTCTCGATAGTTGCTTTACGCAGCATCTGACGAACGATGACTTCGATGTGCTTATCGTTAATCTTAACGCCCTGCAGACGGTAAACTTCCTGCACTTCGTTAGTGATGTAACGGGTAACCGCATGAACGCCACGCAGACGCAGAATATCATGTGGAGACTCTGGGCCATCGGAAACAACGTCACCGCGCTCAACACGTTCACCTTCGAACACGTTCAGCTGACGCCATTTCGGAATCATCTCTTCGTACGGATCGCTACCATCGATTGGCGTGATCACCAGACGACGCTTACCTTTGGTTTCTTTACCGAACGAGATGATGCCGCTGATCTCAGCCAGGATTGCCGGCTCTTTCGGACGACGGGCTTCGAACAGGTCAGCAACGCGTGGCAGACCACCGGTGATGTCCTTGGTACCGCCTGATTCCTGAGGAACACGCGCCAGGGTGTCACCTGAACTGATCTTGATGCCATCTTCCAGCTGAACAATCGCTTTACCCGGCAGGAAGTACTGAGCTGGCATATCAGAGCCAGGGATCATTACGTCGTTACCGTTAGCATCAACGATCTTCAGTGCCGGACGCAGATCCTTACCACCAGCAGTACGTTCCGCACTGTCCAGGATAACCAGAGAGGACAGACCGGTCAGGTCATCCGTCTGGCGGGTAATGGTCTGGCCATCAATCATGTCGGTAAAGCGAATGAAACCGCTCACTTCGGTGATTACCGGCATAGTATGCGGATCCCAGTTTGCTACGGTCTCGCCCGCTGCAACCTGCTCGCCGTCACCTTTAGCCATGGTAGAACCGTAAGGAACTTTATAGCTCTCTTTAGTACGACCGAATTCATCGATCATTTTCAGCTCGGTATTACGTGAAGTAATTACCAGCTTGCCAGCGGAGTTGGTCACCGACTTGGCGTTAGAGAGTTTAATGGTACCTTTGTTCTTAACCTGGATGCTGGATTCAGCAGCCGCACGAGATGCCGCACCACCGATGTGGAAGGTACGCATCGTCAGCTGTGTACCCGGCTCACCGATTGACTGTGCAGCGATAACACCGATCGCTTCACCTTTGTTGATGATGTGGCCACGCGCCAGGTCACGACCGTAGCAGTGGGCACACACGCCGAAGTCGGTTTCGCAGCTTACCACGGAACGCACTTTCAGGCTGTCAACTGAGTGTTCTTCGAGGATGTCACACTGCGCTTCATGCAGCAGCGTGTTACGCGGCAGCAGGATATCAGCAGTTCCCGGCTTGAGAACGTCTTCTGCGGTCACACGACCCAGAACGCGCTCACGCAGCGGCTCTTTAACATCACCACCCTCGATAACCGGGGTCATCATGATACCTTCGTGGGTACCACAATCGTCTTCGGTGACGACCAGATCCTGCGCCACGTCTACCAGACGACGAGTCAGGTAACCGGAGTTCGCAGTTTTCAGTGCGGTATCCGCCAGACCTTTACGAGCACCGTGGGTCGAGATGAAGTACTGGAGTACGTTCAGACCTTCACGGAAGTTCGCGGTGATTGGCGTTTCGATGATTGAGCCATCTGGCTTAGCCATCAGACCACGCATACCGGCCAGCTGACGAATCTGTGCAGCAGAACCACGCGCACCGGAGTCGGCCATCATAAAGATGCTGTTGAAGGAAACCTGGCGCTCTTCTTCACCGTCACGGTTAATCACGGTTTCGGTAGACAGGTTTTCCATCATCGCTTTCGCAACGCGTTCGTTGGCCGCGGCCCAGATATCGATCACTTTGTTATAGCGTTCGCCAGCGGTAACCAGACCAGACTGGAACTGCTGCTGGATTTCAGCCACTTCAGCTTCTGCTTCGGTGATGATTTCCACTTTCTTCTCTGGGATAACCATGTCGTCGATACCAACAGACGCACCTGAACGTGCCGCATAGGCAAAGCCGGTGTACATGGTCTGGTCAGCAAAGATAACCGTTGGTTTCAGGCCCAGGATGCGGTAACAGGTGTTCAGCATCTTGGAGATCGCTTTCTTACCCAGCGCCTGGTTGACGATAGAGTAAGGCAGACCTTTCGGCACGATCATCCACAGGATGGCACGACCGATGGTTGTATCGATCAGGCTGGTTTTTGCAACCCATTCGCCCTGCTCGTTCTTCTCATGTTCGGTAATACGTACCTTAACGCGAGCGTGCAGAGACGCGAGGCCAGCGCGATAAATACGCTCGGCTTCTTTTGGACCAGTCAGCACCATGCCTTCGCCCTTGGCGTTAACACAGTCACGGGTCATGTAGTACAGACCCAGTACAACGTCCTGAGAAGGAACGATGATTGGTTCACCGTTCGCTGGGGACAGGATGTTGTTGGTAGACATCATCAGCGCACGCGCTTCCAGCTGGGCTTCCAGCGTCAGCGGTACGTGAACAGCCATCTGGTCACCATCGAAGTCGGCGTTATATGCCGCACAAACCAGCGGGTGCAGCTGAATAGCTTTACCTTCGATCAGTACTGGCTCAAACGCCTGGATGCCCAGACGGTGCAGGGTTGGTGCACGGTTCAGCAGGACCGGGTGTTCGCGGATAACTTCGTCCAGGATATCCCAAACGACAGCTTCTTCACGCTCAACCATTTTCTTAGCGGCTTTGATGGTGGTAGCAAGACCACGCAGTTCAAGCTTGCCGTAGATAAACGGTTTGAACAGCTCCAGTGCCATTTTCTTCGGCAGACCGCACTGATGCAGGCGCAGGTATGGACCTACGGTGATTACAGAACGGCCTGAGTAGTCAACACGCTTACCGAGCAGGTTCTGGCGGAAACGACCCTGCTTACCTTTGATCATGTCAGCCAAAGATTTCAGAGGACGTTTGTTAGAACCGGTGATCGCACGACCGCGACGGCCGTTATCCAGCAGCGCATCTACCGCTTCCTGCAGCATACGTTTTTCGTTACGTACGATGATGTCAGGTGCAGCCAGATCCAGCAGGCGCTTCAGACGGTTGTTACGGTTGATAACGCGACGATACAGATCGTTCAGATCTGAAGTTGCGAAACGACCGCCGTCCAGCGGTACCAGCGGACGCAGATCCGGTGGCAGTACAGGCAGCACGGTCAGGATCATCCACTCTGGCTTGTTACCAGACTGTACGAACGCTTCCAGCAGCTTGATACGCTTGGTCAGCTTTTTGCGTTTGGTTTCGGAGTTAGTCTCGTTCAGCTCTTCACGCAGCTGCTCGCACTCTTGCTCCAGATCCATGTTTTTCAACAGGGCCTGGATCGCTTCCGCACCCATTTTCGCGTCGAACTCATCACCAAACTCTTCCAGCGCGTCAAGATACTGCTCTTCAGTCAGGATCTGGCGCTTTTCGAGGTTGGTCATGCCGCCTTCAACAACGACGTAAGATTCGAAGTACAGAACACGTTCGATATCACGCAGTGGCATATCCAGCAGTAAACCGATGCGGGATGGCAGCGATTTCAGGAACCAGATGTGCGCAGTTGGAGAAGCCAGCTCAATGTGACCCATGCGCTCACGGCGGACTTTGGTCTGTGTAACTTCAACGCCACACTTCTCACAGATCACACCACGGTGTTTCAGGCGCTTGTACTTACCGCACAGGCACTCGTAGTCTTTTACCGGCCCGAAAATACGCGCACAGAAAAGCCCGTCACGTTCTGGTTTGAACGTACGGTAGTTGATGGTTTCCGGCTTTTTAACTTCGCCGAAAGACCAGGAACGGATCATGTCTGGCGAGGCCAGAGCAATCTTGATCGCATCAAACTCTTCGGTCTTAGTTTGCGCTTTCAGAAACTTAAGTAAGTCTTTCACGGATTAGCTCCCGTCGGAGTGAGACTTCTCAGGGATGCCCTGCCGCAGCAGGGCACCCTGTAACCAGTACAGCAGATGCGAATAACCTCAGGGGTTACTCGTCTTCGAGCTCGATGTTAATACCCAGCGAGCGAATCTCTTTCAACAGTACGTTGAAGGATTCTGGCATGCCCGGTTCCATCTGATGGTTGCCGTCGACGATGTTTTTATACATCTTCGTACGACCGTTCACGTCATCAGACTTAACGGTAAGCATTTCCTGCAGGGTATAGGCTGCGCCGTATGCTTCCAGCGCCCACACTTCCATCTCACCGAAGCGCTGACCACCGAACTGAGCCTTACCACCCAGCGGCTGCTGAGTAACCAGGCTGTAAGAACCGGTAGAACGTGCATGCATTTTGTCATCAACCAGGTGGTTCAGCTTCAGCATGTACATATAGCCAACGGTAACCTGACGCTCGAACTGTTCGCCGGTACGACCATCGAACAGGGTAATCTGACCGGAAGAAGGCAGGCCGCCGAGCTGCAGCAGCTCTTTGATCTCGCTCTCTTTCGCGCCGTCAAACACTGGCGTTGCGATTGGCATACCTTTTTTCAGGTTCTCTGCCAGACGCAGCACTTCGTCGTCGGTGAAGGTGTTCAGGTCAACTTTCTGGCGTACATCAGTACCCAGATCGTAAGCACGCTGAATAAAATCACGCAGCTTAGTCACTTCTTCCTGCTTCTTAAGCATAGCGTTGATTTTCTCGCCGATGCCCTTCGCAGCCATACCCAGGTGGGTTTCAAGAATCTGACCGATGTTCATACGTGATGGAACGCCCAGCGGGTTCAGTACGATATCGACCGGCGTACCGTTCTCATCGTATGGCATATCTTCGATCGGGTTGATCTTGGAGATAACACCTTTGTTCCCGTGACGACCTGCCATTTTGTCACCAGGCTGGATCTGACGTTTAACGGCCAGATACACTTTAACGATTTTCAGCACGCCAGGTGCCAGGTCATCGCCCTGAGTGATTTTGCGGCGCTTAGCTTCAAGTTTCTTCTCAAACTCGTGCTTCAGCTCGTCGTACTGCTCGGCCAGCTGCTCCAGCTGGTTTTGTTTTTCTTCGTCGGTCAGGCCAAGTTCCAGCCAGCGCTCGCGAGGCAGCTTGTCCAGTTTGTCCGCTTCCACACCGCCGGAAACCAGCAGGTATTGGATACGGCTGAACAGGCCAGCTTCGAGGATCTGCAGTTCTTCAGACAGGTCTTTTTTCGCCTGCTTCAGCTGCATTTCTTCGATTTCCAGCGCACGCTTGTCTTTTTCCACGCCATCGCGGGTGAAGACCTGAACGTCGATAACGGTACCAGACACGCCGTTTGGTACGCGCAGAGAAGAGTCTTTTACGTCAGACGCTTTCTCACCGAAGATCGCACGCAGCAGTTTCTCTTCTGGCGTCAGCTGGGTTTCACCTTTTGGCGTTACCTTACCAACCAGAATGTCACCACCGGTCACTTCAGCACCGATATACACGATACCGGATTCATCCAGTTTAGAGAGCGCAGCTTCACCCACGTTAGGGATGTCAGCGGTGATCTCTTCCGGCCCCAGCTTGGTGTCACGAGACACACATGCCAGTTCCTGGATATGGATAGTGGTGAAGCGATCTTCCTGTACCACGCGCTCGGAGACTAAAATGGAGTCTTCGAAGTTGTAGCCGTTCCACGGCATGAACGCGACGCGCATGTTCTGACCCAGTGCCAGTTCGCCCAGATCCGTTGAAGGACCGTCGGCCAGCACATCACCACGTTCAATTGGCTCACCCAGGTTCACGCAAGGCATCTGGTTGATGCAGGTGTTCTGGTTAGAACGGGTGTATTTGGTCAGGTTGTAGATGTCGATACCGGCTTCGCCCGGATACATTTCATCTTCGTTAACTTTGATAACGATACGAGATGCATCAACGTACTGAACGGTACCACCACGTTTCGCTACGGCTGTAACACCAGAGTCAACCGCTACCGCGCGCTCCATACCGGTACCAACCAGCGGCTTATCAGCGCGCAGAGTTGGAACCGCCTGACGTTGCATGTTTGCACCCATCAATGCGCGGTTGGCGTCATCGTGCTCCAGAAACGGGATCAGTGACGCACCGACGGAAACCACCTGCTGGGTGGAAACGTCCATGTAGTCAACCTGATCGCGGCTGAACAGGCTCGATTCGCCTTTGCTACGGCAGGTCACCAGGTCGTCTACGAAGTGACCTTCGTCGTCGAGGTTGGTGTTTGCCTGAGCGATAACGTAGTTACCCTCTTCGATTGCAGAGAGGTAATGAATTTCGTCGGTCACCACACCATCGCGCACACGACGGTACGGGGTTTCCAGGAAACCATACTCGTTGGTCTGTGCGTACACGGACAGCGAGTTAATCAGACCGATGTTTGGACCTTCAGGCGTTTCGATTGGACATACGCGACCGTAGTGCGTCGGGTGTACGTCTCGAACTTCAAAGCCTGCACGCTCACGGGTCAGACCGCCCGGGCCCAGTGCAGAAATACGACGCTTGTGCGTGATCTCAGACAGTGGGTTGTTCTGGTCCATAAACTGGGAAAGCTGGCTGGAACCAAAGAACTCTTTCACTGCCGCAGAGATTGGCTTGGCGTTGATCATATCCTGTGGCATCAGGGTATCCAGATCGCCCAGAGACAGACGCTCTTTCACCGCACGCTCAACGCGGACCAGACCTACGCGGAACTGGTTTTCTGCCATTTCGCCGACGGAACGGATACGACGGTTGCCGAGGTGGTCGATATCATCCACTTCGCCAATACCGTTACGGATACCGATGAGCTTCTTCATCACCTGAATGATGTCGTCTTTGCTCAGGATACCGGAACCTTCGATCTCGTCACGCATCAGAGAACGGTTGAACTTCATACGGCCTACCGCAGACAGATCGTAGCGGTCTTCAGAGAAGAACAGGTTCTCAAACAGATTTTCGGCCGCTTCACGCGTTGGTGGCTCACCAGGACGCATCATACGGTAGATCTCAACCAGTGCGCTCAGGCGATCGCTGGTTGGGTCAACGCGCAGCGTCTCAGAGATATACGGGCCGTGATCCAGGTCGTTGGTGAACAGAGTTTCAATGCGTTTGTGACCGGACTGGCTCAGTTTAGCCAGCAGATCCAGTGACAGCTCCATGTTCGCTGCAACCAGCAGCTCACCGGTACCTTCGTCGATGTAATCTTTAGCGACGACTTTACCTGCGATGTATTCAACCGGTACTTCGATATGTGCAACGCTGTCTTTTTCCAGCTGACGAATGTGGCGCGCGGTAATACGGCGGCCTTTCTCAACGTAGACAGTGCCGTTAGATTCAATATCGAACGACGCAGTTTCGCCGCGCAGACGCTCAGGGATCAGCTCCATCTGCAGCTTGTTGTCGCGAATTTCATAAACCACTTTGTCGAAGAACAGATCGAGGATCTGCTCAGTGGTGTAATTCAGCGCGCGCAGGATGATGCTGGCCGGCAGCTTACGACGACGGTCAATACGGACGAACAGGTTGTCTTTCGGGTCAAACTCGAAGTCCAGCCATGAACCACGGTAAGGAATGATGCGTGCGTTATACAGCACTTTACCCGACGAGTGGGTTTTACCCTTATCGCTGTCGAAGAAGACACCAGGGCTACGATGCAGCTGAGAAACGATAACGCGCTCAGTACCGTTGATGACAAAGGTACCGTTATCGGTCATGAGTGGAATTTCACCCATGTACACTTCTTGTTCTTTGATGTCTTTGACTGTGCCTTCCGGCGCTTCGCGCTCGTAGATCACCAGGCGCAGTTTTACGCGCAGAGGTGCAGAGTACGTGACGCCACGAATCTGACACTCTTTCACATCAAATACAGGTTCGCCTAAACGGTAGCTGACGTACTGCAGCTCAGAGTTACCGCTATAGCTTTGGATTGGGAATACGGAACGGAATGCAGCTTCCAGACCATACTGACCTTCCGGATCTTGCTCGATAAACTTCTGGAACGAGTCAAGCTGGATAGAAAGGAGATATGGAATGTCCAGAACTTGTGGACGTTTTCCAAAATCCTTACGAATGCGTTTTTTCTCGGTATAGGAGTAAACCATTGGGTTCCTCAGCTCGCTGAAAAGTAGAACCTTTCTGTCCGTCCAGTGGGGACAGTTCATGCAACGCTGTTTTGTGTCGTGCAAAAGGCAGAGCACCTTTTGTAATACCTCTTTCTATCACGCTTAAATCATTTCATTGCTTTTGACTGGACAGAGGGTCCATGCAGGAAAGCAGTATATTAAGTCGTCGATAGAGAAAGATATTAAGCAAATCAATGGCTAAACAGTGTGAAATACCATTAATGCTTTAGAGCGCAAAAAGGCTGGTGACCAAAAAGTCACCAGCCATCAGCCTGGAACTACTTAAACCCAGGCTGCAACCTGAAAGGTTGGCTTATTTAACTTCAACTTCTGCGCCAGCTTCTTCCAGTGCTTTCTTCAGAGCTTCAGCGTCGTCTTTGCTGATGCCTTCTTTCAGGGCAGCAGGTGCAGACTCAACCAGGTCTTTGGCTTCTTTCAGGCCCAGACCAGTTGCGCCACGTACGGCTTTGATTACAGCAACTTTGTTAGCACCGATAGCTTTCAGTACAACGTCGAACTCAGTTTTTTCTTCAGCAGCTTCTACTGGGCCAGCAGCAACAGCTACAGCTGCAGCAGCAGACACACCGAACTTCTCTTCCATAGCGGCGATCAGTTCAACTACTTCCATTACAGACAGAGCTGCAACAGCTTCAATGATTTGGTCTTTAGTGATTGACATTTGTTGTTCCTAAAATTCAGAAAAAGTTTATACGTTAGCAAGTAAACGTGAAAAGAAAGGCTGATTAAGCAGCTTCTTTCTGATCGCGTACAGCGGCCAGAGTGCGAACCAGTTTGCCGGCAGCGGCTTCTTTCATGGTTGCCATCAGGCGTGCAATTGCTTCATCGTAAGTTGGCAGAGTTGCCAGGCGGTCGATCTGAGCCGCACTGATCAGCTCGCCTTCAAAGGCTGCAGCTTTAACCTCAAATTTTGCATTCGCTTTCGCGAACTCTTTGAACAGACGAGCAGCAGCGCCCGGGTGTTCCATAGAGTATGCAATCAAGGTTGGACCGGTTAACGTGTCTTTCAGGCACTCGAACTGAGTACCTTCAACGACGCGGCGCAGCAGGGTGTTACGAACAACACGCATGTATACGCCAGCCGCACGACCTGCTTTACGCAGTTCGGTCATTTTATCTACGGTAACGCCACGAGAATCCGCAACTACCGCAGACAGCGCGCCTTTGGCTACTTCGCTGACTTCAGCAACAATCGCTTGTTTGTCTTGAAGATTTAAGGCCATTAGCTTGTGCTCCTGGATTTGGGCCGGGGATGGATTTCCCCGGAACTCACTTCACTCATTTACCCGAAGGTATACGAGCGCTCAAACACGGTGAGCAGAATCCAGTTAAGAAAAATTCTTGTCGGTTCTGTCACCGTCTACGCAGGGTATTAAGTGATATCTTTCGCTATCACTCCTGCGGTCTTGGACGGAGGCCTGGATAAGGCCAGGCTCCAACCTAAAAATCTGTCGGTTCTGTATATTTACAGAACAACGGGCGTAAGATTCTAGATGAAAATTTCGCCCGCGTAAAGCAGATTAGTTAGCAGCAGCGTTCAGGCCAGCCTGATCGATTGCCACGCCAGCACCCATGGTGGTGGACAGGCTAACTTTCTTGATGAAAACGCCTTTCGCCTGTGAAGGTTTTGCTTTTTTCAGCGCAACCAGCAGGGATTCCAGGTTTTCTTTCAGTTTATCTGCATCGAAATCAACCTTACCGATAGTGGTATGGATGATACCGTTTTTGTCGTTACGGTAACGAACCTGACCCGCTTTAGCGTTTTTCACTGCTTCAGCAACGTTAGGAGTTACGGTACCAACTTTCGGGTTTGGCATCAGACCGCGTGGGCCCAGAACCTGACCCAGCTGGCCAACAACGCGCATTGCATCTGGAGATGCGATAACAACGTCGAAGTTCATTTCGCCTTTTTTGATCTGGTCAGCCAGATCTTCCATACCTACCAGCTCAGCGCCAGCTGCTTTAGCAGCTTCAGCGTTTGGACCTTGGGTAAATACGGCAACGCGAACGGAACGGCCAGTACCGTGTGGCAGTACAGTTGCACCGCGAACGTTCTGGTCAGATTTACGAGCATCAATGCCCAGGTTTACAGCTACGTCAACGCTTTCTACGAACTTAGCAGTAGCCAGTTCTTTCAGCAGAGCAACAGCTTCGTTGATGTCATACTGTTTAGTTGAATCAACTTTGTCACGGATCACGCGCATGCGCTTGGTCAGCTTAGCCATTTCTTAGTCCTCTACTACCAGGCCCATGGAACGAGCAGTACCTTCGATTGAGCGAGTCATCGCTTCAATGTCAGCACCAGTCATGTCCGCAGCTTTGGTTTCTGCGATTTCACGTACCTGAGCACGAGATACTTTACCTACTTTGTCTTTGTTCGGCTTGCCGGAACCAGACTTGATACCAGCCGCTTTCTTCAGCAGTACTGCTGCAGGAGGGGTTTTGGTAACGAAGGTGAAAGAACGGTCAGAATAAACGGTGATCACTACTGGGATCGGCAGACCTTTTTCCAGGGATTCTGTTTTTGCGTTGAACGCTTTACAGAATTCCATGATGTTAACGCCTTGCTGACCCAGAGCCGGACCTACCGGAGGACTCGGGTTTGCCATACCAGCTGAAACTTGCAGCTTAACGTAGGCTTGTACTTTCTTAGCCATGATAATTCCTCTATTGGGTGATAACGCTCCGTAACGGAGCTCCCCGTGATTAATATTTTACGCGCGAATATATCGACGCATAAAAACAAAAGGCGCGAAATTGTAGTGTAATTTCGCGCCTTTCGCAACCACCTGATAACGGCGATCGTATAAATTTTATGCCGCCTTTTAGAAAGCGGCTCAGGGTGAATCAATCAGCCCTTCTCAACCTGTCCGAAGTCCAGTTCAACCGGCGTTGCACGGCCGAAGATAGAAACAGAAACTTTCAGGCGACTTTTCTCGTAATCAACTTCTTCCACCACGCCGTTAAAGTCAGCAAATGGACCGTCGTTAACACGTACCATCTCGCCTGGCTCAAACAACGTTTTCGGACGCGGCTTATCACCAACCTGCTGCAGGCGGTTCATAATCGCATCAACTTCTTTGTCGCTAATCGGTGCGGGACGATCGGACGTACCGCCGATGAAGCCCATTACGCGTGGCACACTGCGCACAAGGTGCCAGCTGGCGTCATTCATCACCATCTGAACCAGTACGTAGCCCGGGAAGAACTTACGCTCGCTTTTACGACGCTGGCCACCACGGATTTCAACCACTTCTTCGGTTGGAACCATGACATCGCCAAACAGCTCTTCCATGTTGTGTAACTTGATATGCTCACGCAGCGACTGTGCTACGCGGCCTTCAAAACCGGAAAACGCCTGAACGACGTACCAGCGCTTCTTTGGAGCTTCAGACATCTCAGAACCTCAGGCCAGTGATAAACGATACCAGACGGACCAGAATACCATCCAGTCCCCACAAAATCAGTGACATCACGGCAGTCACCGCGGCAACGATTAAGGTGGTGTGCAACGTTTCCTGACGAGTAGGCCAGATCACTTTACGAACTTCAGTACGCGCTTCACGAGCGAAAGCCAACGTTGCTTTACCCTTAGCGGTCAGCAGGGCAATGCCAGCTGCTGCTGCAATCAGTACAACGACGGCCAATGCACGCAGCGGTAATGTTACTTCACGATAGTAGTAGTTACCCACGATGGCGACAACCAGCAGTAACGCCACACCTAACCACTTTATCGCTTCCAGGCCGCGCCCGCTGCCTTGAGCTTCGGTATTAGCACTCATAACCAACCTGCCACAATAAATCAGAAACACTTTTGCCCCGGATTACGAGGCAACCGAACCGAATAATACTGTCATACCCGCAGGTATAGGCGTAACTCGGCATATTATGTATGACGCCGTGCTACAGAGCCTGCCTCAGCAATGATTATGAATCATAATCACAGATGAGTCAGGTTCTATGTTACAGCGTGCAAAAAGGGCATCAAATGATGCCCTCTTCATGTGCGTTGCGTCAAATGTTATCAGCGATTAAGCGATAACTTTAGCAACAACACCAGCACCAACGGTACGGCCGCCTTCACGGATTGCGAAACGCAGACCATCGTCCATTGCGATTGGCTTGATCAGTTCAACAACCAGTTTGATGTTGTCGCCTGGCATTACCATCTCAACGCCTTCTGGCAGTTCGATGGTACCGGTCACGTCAGTTGTACGGAAGTAGAACTGTGGACGGTAGCCTTTGAAGAATGGGCTGTGACGGCCGCCTTCTTCTTTAGACAGAATATAAACTTCTGACTCGAACTTGGTGTGTGGCTTGATTGAACCTGGCTTAGCCAGAACCTGGCCACGCTCAACGTCTTCACGCTTAATACCACGCAGCAGGATACCACAGTTCTCACCCGCACGGCCTTCGTCCAGCAGCTTACGGAACATTTCAACGCCGGTGCAGGTTGATTTCACGGTGTCTTTCAGACCCACGATCTCAACTTCTTCACCCACTTTAACGATACCGCGCTCTACACGACCGGTAACAACAGTACCACGGCCGGAGATGGAGAATACGTCTTCGATAGGCAGCAGGAACGGCTTATCAACCGCACGCTCTGGCTCTGGGATGTAAGAATCCAGGTGGCCGGCCAGTTCGATGATCTTAGCTTCCCACTCAGCTTCACCCTGCAGAGCTTTCAGCGCAGAACCGTGAACGATTGGGGTGTCGTCGCCTGGGAAGTCGTACTGTGACAGCAGGTCACGTACTTCCATCTCAACCAGCTCCAGCAGCTCTTCATCATCAACCATGTCACATTTGTTCAGGAACACGATGATGAATGGAACGCCAACCTGACGACCCAGCAGGATGTGCTCACGAGTCTGTGGCATTGGGCCATCAGTTGCAGCAACAACCAGGATTGCGCCGTCCATCTGAGCAGCACCGGTGATCATGTTTTTCACATAGTCGGCGTGGCCCGGGCAGTCAACGTGCGCGTAGTGGCGAGTCGGGGTGTCATATTCAACGTGAGAAGTGTTGATGGTGATACCACGTGCTTTTTCTTCTGGTGCGTTATCGATCTGGTCGAATGCGCGAGCAGAACCGCCGTAGGTTTTAGCCAGAACGGTGGTGATAGCAGCAGTCAGGGTAGTTTTACCGTGGTCAACGTGGCCGATAGTACCAACGTTGACGTGCGGTTTGGAACGTTCAAATTTTTCTTTAGACATCGCTTGTCCCTCTAAGACACGGATTAATCGGTGATATCACCACATCAACCAGGCATTGCCTGAATCGTTGAATTTTAATGCACAGAGAAGAAGCAGGGAGGGAGATTTTGAAAGTGGTGCTGATACCCAGAGTCGAACTGGGGACCTCACCCTTACCAAGGGTGCGCTCTACCAACTGAGCCATATCAGCACGGCTTGGAGCGGGCAGCGGGAATCGAACCCGCATCATCAGCTTGGAAGGCTGAGGTAATAGCCATTATACGATGCCCGCATCCTGGAACTCGGCTACCTGTTCTGTCTGTAGCTTGTGAACAACAGAAAAAAGCTTTCCTGCTATTCGAGCCAACAAGCATTTGCCTGCTAACTTTGACTGCGCTTGAGCTCAGTCGGAAATCTTGATGAACATACTCCTGGAGAGTAGTCATCGTTGCAGATAGACGATTTCTTGTCTTTCTGCTTTCGACTCAAAACTGAGAATCGAAATGGTGGTGGGGGAAGGATTCGAACCTTCGAAGTCGATGACGGCAGATTTACAGTCTGCTCCCTTTGGCCGCTCGGGAACCCCACCTGGGGTACTTGATGGTGCCGGCTACCGGAATCGAACTGGTGACCTACTGATTACAAGTCAGTTGCTCTACCAACTGAGCTAAGCCGGCATCAAGTGGTGCGCATTCTAGGAAGACCCGGCGCATGATGCAACAAAAATATTGCGATAAATGTTCTTATGCTCACTATTTGTGCAAAACCTCGCAAATTGGCCGTTAAATACAATCAATCAGTTCAATTAAGCAGCAAGAGGTTCTGTTTTTTGCTCCATTCGCATGGCCCACTGACAGAATATTTCAGTGTTTCTTTTTTTAAATTACCGACGATTTTTTCTAACAGAATGCACCAGCATGCCGCATCCGCACATTTTGTGTGCAACCTTAGTGTTACTGGTTCGATGGAATGCGCCTGAATTCGCTATCTGCAGGCTGGAACATATTTTGCTTATCTTTAATGGACTAACCAGACCTATACCCCAGAGGAGGACTCGCATGAAAATAATGATGCTCACTGCCGCCACCCTGCCGGTTTATCGCAGTCAGTTAGCCGAATTGTTAATGGATGCTGTTGCTCACAATACTCTGACTGACTATCAGCCCATCCAAAATCGTGAAGAGGCGGCCAGCTACTTCCATAGCCTGCGTGATGGATTAGCAAAGGGAGAAAGACTGCTCTGGGTGGCCTGCGACCAGAACGGTGTTGTGGCAAGCATACAATTGGAAATATGCGCACGCCCGGATGGCCGTAATCGCGCGGAGGTCCAGCAGCTACTGGTTCATAGCAGGGCCAGGCGCAAAGGTGCAGGAAAGCAGCTCCTCGCGGTGCTGGAGCAGGAAGCAATACATCGTCAGCGTGGCCTACTTTATCTCGATACGTTGGCGGGTAGCCCCGCAGAGGCATTTTATCGCGCCCAGGGCTACAGTTGTCTGGGCGAGCTTCCAGATTATGCCTGCTTAGCTGAAGGCTATTACTGCCCTGCTGTGATTTATTACAAACGCCTGTTTCGGGTTAATCAGGTTGTGCGTCCGATTGCCAGTTAAAGTTATCATTTATGCGGGTGAGCTTGCGTTTGCACCCGCTGTACATCTTTTTTCCTTCTTATTGCTGCCCTTCTGATGTTAACCTCCTGCCCATTGTGTTCTGATTTAGCCCTCAGTACTAAAGCCTGTCTCCGAGCATTTCTCGTTGAAATAATATGGCTAACACACTGAAGGATAAACGATTGCTGGCAGAAGCATGTATATGAGCAAAAAAGATTCATTGTTAACTACACCCTATTTGCAATTCAACCGTACTCAGTGGGCTGCGCTGCGCGATTCCGTGCCAATGACCCTGTCAGAGGATGAAATTGCCCAGTTAAAAGGGATTAACGAAGATCTCTCCATAGAAGAAGTTGCCGAGATCTACCTGCCGCTCTCTCGACTGCTGAATTTTTATATCAGTTCCAATTTGGGACGTCAGGCAGTTCTTGAGAAGTTTTTGGGTACAAAAGGACAGAAAGTTCCCTATATTATTAGTATTGCAGGCAGCGTTGCGGTCGGTAAAAGTACCACAGCTCGTGTGTTACAGGCGCTTCTCAGCCGCTGGCCTGAGCACCGTAAAGTGGAATTGATTACCACGGATGGATTCTTACATCCCAATGCAGTGCTTAAAGACCGAAATCTGATGAAGAAGAAAGGGTTCCCTCTTTCTTATGACATGCACAGGCTGGTTAATTTTGTTTCGGAATTAAAATCTGGTGCTGCGCAGGTAACCGCTCCGGTCTACTCCCATCTTATTTATGATGTCATCCCGGACGGCGATAAAATCGTGCAGCAGCCCGATATTCTTATTCTTGAAGGGCTGAATGTACTGCAAAGCGGGATGGATTATCCGCACGATCCTCATCATGTTTTTGTGTCTGACTTTGTTGATTTCTCTATTTATGTCGACGCACCTGAGGATTTATTGGAACACTGGTACATCAATCGTTTCCTGAAATTCCGCCAGGGTGCGTTTAGCGACCCGGACTCTTATTTCCATCACTATTCGCAACTTCCCGAGGAAGAAGCGGTAGGTATTGCTACACAGTTATGGAAAGAAATTAACCACTTAAATTTAAAAGAAAATATATTACCGACTCGTGAGCGCGCCAGCTTGATTATGACCAAAAGCTTTGGTCATGCGGTCGATTTGGTAAGATTAAGAAAGTAAAAAAGGGGCAGTTAATGCCCCTTTTTATCCATTAAACGTTCAATGATTTGCTAAAGAATGATTCCGGGACGTGGTTGTTTTTAATGTTGTGGTCTCAATGAAATCTCACCGCCAACCCAGGATTTTTTGACACCATCCTGTTCAAGAATAAGCCCACCCTGCTGATCGATGCCTCGCGCGATACCGAATATTTCCCGGTCACCAATCAGTAATTTAACCGGTCGATCGATAAAGTTATCCAGTCTGGCCCAGCGTCCCACAAATGGCGTCAAACCATCTTGCTCAAACTGAGCAAGCGCAGAACGCAACTTATTGACAATTCTTGCAGATAAAGCGTTACGATTGACGATGACTCCCGCCTCCTGAAGATTTATCCATCCCTGATTTATCGCTTCTGCGGCTGGCGCGCGCATTCCCAGATTAATTCCTGCACCGATCACGATTTGCGCAGCATCGCCTGTTTTACCTGTAAGTTCGACCAAAATGCCCGCCAGTTTACGATCTTCGAGATAAATATCATTTGGCCATTTCACACGAACATTAGCAGCGCCGAGTTCCTGTAGGGCTTCGGCTAATACGATACCAATGACAAGGCTAAGGCCCATGGCGGCCGCGGGCCCCTGTTCAAGACGCCAGTACATGGATAAGTACAGGTTCACGCCGAAAGGTGAGACCCACTGCCTACCTCGCCGGCCCCTGCCTGCCTGTTGGTACTCGGCAACACAGGCGTCTCCTGACTGCAGACGGTCCATACGATCCAACAAATATTGGTTAGTTGAGTCAATAACCGGAATAACGGCCAGGCGTCCGTTATCTAACTGTGCATTAATTTCGTCTTCGTTGAGTAATTGCATCGAAGAAGACAGGCTATAGCCTTTGCCTGTGACGGTGAAAACATCAATACCCCACTCTTTCAGCGTCTGGATATGTTTATTGATGGCAGCACGACTCATCCCCAACTGTTCCCCGAGCTGCTCGCCGGAGTGAAACTCGCCGTTAGCCAGGATAGAAACCAGCTTCAAAGGTACGGTATTATCTTTCATGCGAGTGCCTCCACTGCATTTATCTCGCCACTACTGGCAATAAACCGGACTTCAGGCTCAAGCCAGACATTAAATTTAGACGCTACCCGCTGGCGTACGATACGGGCCAGTTCGATGATGTCTTTCCCTGTCGCATCCTCACAATTTATCAGCACCAGAGCCTGCTTTTCATGTACAGCAGCCCCTCCCTGACGGAATCCTTTGAGTTCACATTGATCGATTAGCCAGCCAGCAGCCAGCTTCACCTCGCCGCTTACCTGCGGATAGAGCGGTATAGCTGGGTAGTGTTGCTGTAACTCAGCAGCAACCTTTGAACTGACTAATGGGTTTTTAAAGAAGCTACCCGCATTTCCTGTCACTTTAGGGTCAGGTAACTTACTGCGGCGCATATGGCATACCGAGTCAAAAACCTGACGTGGAGTGACCGTCTTTGGGTCCAGGTCTCGCAGGTCACCGTAGCTCAGTACCGGTTTCCAGACCTTTGGCAGGAGCAACCCAACAGCAACAATGGCAAAACCATCGCGGTACTGATGCTTAAAAATGCTGTCCCTGTAACCAAACTGACACTGTGCAGCCGTTAGCCTTAAGATGTGGCCATCGGCCAGGTTTATGACGTCAACATACGCACAAAGCTGTTCAAATTCGACACCATAGGCCCCAATATTTTGGATCGGTGCCGATCCTGCACAGCCGGGAATTAACGCCAGATTTTCTAACCCAGGCAGGCCCTTATTAAGCATCATCTCAACCAGCTGATGCCAGTTTTCTCCAGCGCCTATATGCAGCAGCCATGCGTCATTTTGCTCCTGGATCTCTATACCTTTAAGCCGATTAATAATCACCTGGCCAGAGAAATTCTTAATAAACAGCACATTACTGCCTTCTCCGAGTAATAACGTGGGCTCTTTTTTCCGTTGGCTTAACTGCCAGGACTGGCATAACTGTTCTGCATTTTCAGCAACCGTAATAACAGCTGCTGCTGCTTCAAGAGAAAATGTATTCCAGGGTTTCAGAGAATTTTTCTGGCGGGACATATGACAGCCTTTACGAATTTAACTAACTGTAGTGTAACCGATCGACAGGAGGTGGGTTTAGGATTTTCTGGGGGCGACCACTATTCAAACATACGCTGGCAACCAAAATGAAAACATATTTTTTACAAAATTCATGACTTCTTATGCATGATTTTTAAGCGAGAGAGGAATGTAGATGCTTTAAAAGCCCATGTAATCATTCATTACAGGATGAACAGAGGCAAGAGCTGGATAGCATTACGGAGAACGTAGACCACTGGATTATAAAAGGGTCACTTCAGGCGGGATTCTGAACGGCGTAAACGCAAAAAGGCCATCCTTACGGATGGCCTTCTGCTTGATTTGATGCCTGGCAGTTCCCTACTCTCGCATGGGGAGGCCCCACACTACC
>NZ_JACVTS010000034.1:0-34915 GCF_016624545.1 Erwinia sp. S38
GGTGGGGTCGTGGGGCGGCGGCTACGCCATTGATGCCGGGTTGGGTTTTCGCTCACCGATTCTGCTGGGGTTGATTCTGGCCGCGATTGCGATGCTGACCATGCTGCCCGGCGTGCGGTTGCGCCGCAGAAGGATGCTGCAAGCGTAATTGCACTAAGCAGAGGCGATGTAAGCCGAAACCTGTCAGAGCCTGAAGGGGACAGATGCAGTAACGATGAGCAGGCCGCTTTTGCTGAGGGCAGAGGCGGCCTGCTGTTCAGTGAGTTACTCGTTGCCCCACTGATTGAGGAAATTGGCGATGTCGTCAATCCGCTCCGCTTTAATACCGGCTTTCGCTGCCATCTCTCCCTGCGCTTCTTCGCTGATCTCTTCATTGTTCGCCAGGCGGGTGAGCAGCAGCTGGAAGTAGTGTGCCAGCGAATCAAACTCTGCCTCATTCACCGGCAGCGCGGTTTCCTCCGCATATTCTTCGGCCATGTCGTAGTATTTCAGAGGGATGTTATTGCTCATTGTTTGCTCCGGGTGTTAGCACCGGGCCTGCTGAAGTGTGCCTTGTCTGGCCCGGTGAATATCGTTATCCAGTTATTCTCTGTTTTGCCGGTCTGTCAGCGCGATCGATCTCAGATCTTCAGCATCTTCACCGTGGCATCCACGTCTATCTCATCTTCCGAGAAGATTAATGTCGTCCCCTGGAAGGTGTTGATCGCCAGTTTTTTTATTGAACGCATTTCGTCAGGATTCACAGTAGCCTTAGGTTTTATGCTGCTCATCAGCGCACCCACGGACAGCACCACATGTTCTTTATCAATGCGGGTGTCGGCGGGCACTTCTTCGTTGTAAACCAGCCAGGACTTGATCGAGGTGAGCTTAATTCGTTCACCGGCAATAAAGATGTATTTGCTCTCTGGAGCGACCTTGACGTTGAAGGCGGACAGGCCCTTGTTATTGGTGGTTGGTTCGAAGGTGACCGCCGCGTCTTTCTTTATCAGATCCGGGTTGGCGACTTTGATCACATGAAAATAACGGTTGTCGCCGTTTTCATCTTTGATAAATCCAAAGCCTTTGTCTTTAAACCAGGTTGTGATCGTTCCGTTCATCGCCATTTTTGCCTACTTAATCGTTTATCTACTCGGTTTTTGCAGCGCGCAGTGTAAAACACAATCCCCGCGCAGACCACGCCTTTGCTATCAGTCTGGATGATAAATTTCAGCAGTGCCAGGTCGGCGGGGCAGGGCATTAATCAGACGGAGTAAGGACCGGGTCAGTAACCCCGTCGCAAATTCGTTCCCCGGCTTAAAATGGGTTATTATCCGCAGCCACTTTCGCTCCGGGTGACCTGATGTCCGAGATTATCGACACCTTTATTGCTCCGCCGTGCCATGACAGCATCGAAACGCTCTATCAGGATCAACATCTGGTGCTGATCGATAAACCCAGCGGGCTGCTGAGCCTGTCGGGGAAAAATCCGCAGAACCTTGATTCGGTTCACCACCGGCTGGTTAAAATTTTTCCCGGCTGTACGCTGGTGCATCGCCTGGATTTTGGCACTTCCGGACTGATGGTGATCGCCCGCAATAAGGTCGTCAACGCCGCACTGTGCCAGCAGTTCAGCCAGCGATCGGTGAGCAAGATTTACAGCGCTCTGCTCTGCGGGCATGTGGTCGCTGATGAAGGGCTCATTGATGCGCCTGTTGCCAAAGATCCTGCTCTGTTCCCGCTGATGTCGATATGCGCCGTCAATGGGAAACCTGCACGCTCCCGCTATCGGGTGGTTGAGCGCTTCGAGCGCCAGCTGCCAGATGGAACATTCCTGCCGCTAACGCGGGTTGAGCTGACGCCGGAAACCGGGCGCACGCATCAGCTGCGCATCCACTGCCAGCAGCTGGGGCATCCAATTTTAGGCTGCGATCTTTACGGCGGGCTGCGGCTGCCCGGAACAGAGAAGACTGCGCGGCTGATGCTGCATGCCAGCGAGCTGCATTTTAACCATCCGCTCTGTGGAGAGCGGATTGAAGCCCGCTGTGAAGCGCCGTTCTGATCTTGCTGATGCTGCGGCGATCGGACACCGCAGCCTGAGATGAGCCGACACGAAAGTCAGCTCATTCTTCGAACCGCATCGCGCGGGTATCACCACATCAGATCGTCCGGCACTTTGAAATCGGCGTACGGATCGTCCTCATCCTGCTCTTCCTGGCTCAGCGTGCTGTTTAACACAATGCTGCTGGCATCGCGCTGGGCGATTTTATCGGCAACGACGGCCGGGATAATTGCGTAGGTGCTTTCACCCACGTTATCTACGCCAAGACGTGCAATCGCCAGACGGCCATTAATCAGCTGGGCCTGAGTCGTTTTATCCACAAAAATTTTCTTAATCAGCGTGCCATCGGTAAAGTTAAAGCCAATATCGCCTTTTGAGATGAGGATGCGGTTCATCTCAATCAGCTGTTTTACCTGCGCTTTGTACTCTTTTGCTAACGAGGCCTGCTTCTGCTGTTCGCTCAGCTGCCTGTCTCGCTCAATCTGCGCCTTCTTATTTTCTTCCACGGCTTCCCTTGCTTCACGCGCCTGCACCCGTGATTTCTTCGCCGTTCGTTGCACTTTTTCCATCTTTTTGCTGCTCACTAAGCCAGCTTTGAGCATCTGCTCTTGTAAGGTGAGTTTTGACATCTTCGCTTCTGAATTCGTTGAATGATGTCAGAGATTATACCTGGTTTTTTTATGGCTGTGCCAGGGGTAGCGGCCCGGCTGGTGGAGAGCATTCTGATCGGCCCCACTGTGATTCTGCTATGTCGTTTTGGCGCAGCGCCGTTTTGATGAGTAATAACGTTATAAAATACCGTTAAATTAACGCGATTATTGGAGTGTATTTCCAGTTAATTCATTATTTATCGTATGGATTTAATCTGATACCGATATATACACTATGGTGCGGCTGTTATCTTAGGTTGACCCCGGAGCGTGTCGCTATACGTTTTAACGCAGGGAGCGAGAAAAGATGGTAAAGGTTAAACTGTTTGATAAGAAAGTCAGGGATGAGTTTTTTAAATATGCCTCGGGTATTACCGGTGCCATCACCGCGTATGTCCTCTTCTGGGATATTCCCGATGAATATAAAACGCTCGCTGGCATTATATGTATCCTTCTTTTGCTCGGCATCTACGCGTTTGTATGGCGTCGGGCGAATAAATTAACTTCTATCGATTTAACCGTTGACGGAACGACGGTGACGATTAAGGCTGGTGATATTTTTAGTCAGCCGGGTCTGAAAGCCATCGCGTTCAACGAATACTTTGATACACAGGTCGATGAGAAGATCATTGCCAGCCGCAGCCTTAACGGCATTTTCATCAATAAACACCTTAACCGCGACCTGGCGGAGCTTGATGAGCATATCGCAAACTATCGTTTCGAACGGGAAGATATGATTGGCGTCAATGAAGAGCGAGTGAGCGGGAAGAAACAGCGTTACCAGCTGGGGACAATTTGCGTCTGGCAAGATTATCTGCTGACGGCATTTGCCCGTTTCAGTGAGCATAATGAAGCGCGTTTAACAATGGCAGAATACCTGACGTTTTTGATTAACTTCTGGGATCGCGTTAATCGCGTCTATGCCATGGAGAGTGTTTCCGTGCCTATTTTCGGTTCCGGAATAACCCGAATAAAGGAGCACAGGGGAATTAGCGATGAAGAGCTGCTTAAGATTATGCTGTGGACATTCCGCGTGAGTGAAATGCGTTTTTCCTATCCTGCAAAGCTCACCATTGTTATCCATCAGGATAAAATTGACAAAATTAATCTCTTCGAGCTTCAGTCATCTAAAAATGGGCTATGAATTTTTTCATATAATCAGCCTGGCCGTATTTATTAAGTTCATTTTCAAGCCTTTGGATACGGGGTGAAGCGGATTCTTTATTATCGCGGCTTCACTTTCCCGAAATTTCACATAACGCTCAACACAACAGAGGAGTGAGCTTTTATGGTCTATCGTACAAAAACCTATCTGGCCGGGGAATGGGATGGCGACAGTGATGCCATTGAGCAGCTGCATACATGGAATAATAAAAATTACTGGAGTTTGTCTTTCACCGATGCGCATAGCTTAACCCAGGCCAGGGACAGCAGCCTGAATTGCAGCATCAAGGCTTCTTTAGCTACCCGGCTTAATGCGTCAAAAACATTCGTACTGATTGTGGGTAGTAATACCAAAGATGCCAGAAGCGGCGGCTGTCGATATTGCGCGAGCTACAACAGTCTGTGGGAGTATTGCGACAGGGGGCGGGCGGTCGACCATCGTAGCTATATTACCTACGAGTGCGAAAAAGCGGTTAAAGATAAACTGAAAATTGTGGTGCTTTACAACGCCGCGTCCGTCAATAAAGCCAAATGCCCGGACGCCGTAAAATACGCCGGTACTCATGTTGCCATGTGCTACAAAGTTGATGGGCAATACTACTGGGATTATCAGGCGGTGAAGGCGGCGTTAGGCGCCTGAGTGCAGTTCCTCCCGATCTTCTGCCTGTTCTTGCAGGTGGGAGATCGAGAAAGCGATATCCACTAGTGACCACTCAGCATTTAATCACATCAGCGGGAAATAGTTTTCAGGCTAAAATAGTTTCCTCTTTCTACATCAGTCATATTCACGTTATTTCCGCTCTGCAACAAATGGCCCTCCGGGGTGCCCCTGTGTTTCATGCTCTGCGAGCAGCATCCTGATTTAAATCTGGTTTTTCGATGCAGATCGTAAGGCTTTGAATGCCATACATGTTATTCACCGAAATATCTGAATGCATCTTCAGTTTTGCCGTAATGGCAGATGAGTTCCTCACTCCTTCGCATCATAATTATCTTTATAGCTTTACACCTATATAGTATTCAGCCTATATTGCTCAGGAGGTCCCGTGTGGACGATTAAAACAACGGACAGGTTTGATCGCTGGTTTACCTCGCTCAATGATACCGATAGAGCCAGCGTGCTAGCAGCACTGTTGGTCCTGCGGGAAAAAGGACCAGGTTTGTCCAGACCTTATGCCGATACGCTCAAAGGCTCCCGCTACAGCAACATGAAGGAGTTGCGCATTCAGAGCCGGGGTAATCCTATACGGGCATTTTTCGCTTTTGACCCAGCCCGCACAGGCATTGTGCTTTGTGCCGACAATAAGGTTGGCAGTGAAAAGCGTTTTTACGATGAAATGCTCCCTGTTGCTGACTGGGAATTCACGAACTGGCTGAACACATTAAAAAAGGAGTAACGCGATGGGCAGAACGTTGGAGCAGCTTATTGCGGATGAAAAACCTGAAGTCGTGGCCGAAGCTCAGGCGATGGCGACAGACATCCTGATCAACATTCACCTTGCCGAACTGCGTGAGAAAGTACAGAAAACTCAGGTGGAAATGGCGCAGGCGCTGGGCATCAAACAACCGACCATTGCAGGGATGGAAAAACCGGGGCGTGACCTCAAGCTTTCCACGCTTAAACGCTATGTTGAAGCCACCGGCGGTAAACTTCGCCTGGATATTGAACTGCCTGATGGTTCTCACTACGGATTTGTGCTGTAATTCGTAAAGTGGCATGAAAAACAAAAAGCCCGCTTAAGTTTCCTTAAGCGGGCTTCTCTAAATATGGCTCCTCTGACTGGGATCGCCTTTGCCAATAACTGGCTAATAAGTAAGCTAATCCTGAAAGCTCTCCCTGTCAAGACCACCAGAATGACCACCAAAATTAACGAGGGGATATAAGTAGTTAGACTGGCCCCATAAATCACCAGACACTTCGTCTCTCTTAAAATAAGAGGTAATCTTGGAACTATGTTTAATACTGTTCAGAATAATAAGATAGTTGAAGTGTTATCAGGACCTGAACGGCGTCGGGGTCGTACACCGAAGGAAATAATTGCTATTATTCAATAGAGTATGGAACCCAGTATCACCATGTCTCACGTTGAAGTCTCATGCCGAAGGTTTGGTGGAGGCAATGATGTCAAAGTTTGAGTTTTGGAGAAAAAATAAATTGCCTTATTAAGCACAGCCAGAGCTTTATTATTGAAAGTGTAGTCAAGCGACTAATCGAAGATGTCAATGAGTACTCTTATTTACTGATAACGGAAGATTGGCGGTTGCTGATGAGTTTGGATAAGTCAGTTGGTGAACGGAAGATTTGTCAGAAGCAGTGTCTGGGCTGCTTGGAATTAGCTAGGACGGTGACTATGCTATCCAATTTCATTAATGGGATCTTGAGTGCAAACAAGGAAAGTGAAGCGCTCGTAACTGAGTTATGCCGTATCCCATAAAGCGCGTCGTTTCGGCCTTTATTCTGGCTTCTTCCGCCACATTACCTTTTGTACCCAGACGCCAACCCAGAATTGTCAATAGACGATCGAAGAACAGGATGCGCGTATGATGTTCAAGCAGCGTTTTCTTGCTCTCTTTCGAATAGGGATCAAGATCCTCATTTTCAAGAGACTGTGTCATATCCTCAATTAATGTAGATAGATCTCCACGAAACTGATTACGCAATTGATGTTCGTTCACTGAATCAATTCCGGCAGCCGGTAAAGCAGGCGTCTGGCTGCGGGCCAACCGGCTGCCAGAAAAATATCCAGACTCTCTATCAAACGAGCTCGTCTGTTCTCATCTTCAAAGATGGTTTTATGATCGGCAAGAAACACGCCCATCATTTTTACCAATTGTTCCATTCCCAGCGTTTCGTTCTGGAAACCGAATTTTTTTGCATGACTTAACGCATGAGCCATCAGATCGAAACATTTGGCAGGATCGACAGGAACAAGCGTTTCAAGCAACTCCAGAAGATAATAAACAGTATGTGGCGAGCTGCAATCACCAATACGGCGCATGTGTAATTCAGTTTCGTTCAGAAATTGCTTAAGTTCTTCATATTCTAATGATGTCTTGTCAGAATTATGCTTCCCTTCACAAGCGAAACGAAGTTGTAGACATGCCCTGTCTATAATCGCAAAGCAGTGTGTTAAGTTTTCCCTTTCGGCCTCTGTCAGGTCAGTATGGGGGGAGTATTGTTCCAGTTTTTTACCAGCAGCATCAATAATGCTATAGGCCATATCCAGCGCCCGATGCCTGACTTCTGTATCCTTCAGTTTACTTTGTCCGGCAAGGCCAAAAACAAATCCTTCTCTTAATGTAAACAGGACTTGATTAAGCTCATCATGATAAAAGGTGGGTTCGCTAATCCAGCCCTGGAGAATATGGTGCGATTCTCTGACTTCATGGACTCCCCAGAGAATTGCCAAATCGCCGCTGACCAGAGTACGAATACGTTTCTGGCGTTCGGGATGGCCATTAAAACGCCCCAATAGCTTCTGAATTAGGTAGAAAGAACGGGTTGGCTCGGTATGTAACAGATTTCTTATTCCATCCCCAACCGTATGCTCTATTACACCGGTATTGGTTTCCTGCTCCAGCCGTTCACTCAGGTAACGCCATACGCTATCCCGATCGACATCCCACAGCCGTAGCAGCCGTACTGATGCCTGTAATCGAACGGCCGGATGAGGATCAATCAACATTCTTTCAATATCTGGTTTCAGTCGCTCATACAGATCGGAGCGTAATGGAATAACATCGAGAATAATCTGTGCAGCATCAATCCTCGGTGCAGGTGAGCCCCAGCTAACACTATCTTCAAAGTTTTCTTCTGTATCTTCATTCAGGATTGGATCAGTTGCACAAGAAGCGAGATGTACTAAATCTAAAAAATGAGATGTCAGTTTATCAGCCCGATCGTCGTCTAGCGGAGGCAGCAATTTATGTTCAACAGCAGCAGCGCAGGCCCGGACAATGACATCCTCAGCGGTTGTACGCACATAGGTATGGGCGTGTTCCAGATTGAGCTGCTCATGAAGCGGTTCGAGAATGCTAAAAACATCCTCCAGCGATAATTCGGATGAAAGCGTGTTATTCGTTGTTAAACCCAACGCAGTTTTAGCGGTTTTGACCGCGTTGATAAGAGTGATGTTGTCCGGTTCGTTCCGATCCAGACCATCGATAAAATCGTAAGGTATATCGGTGCTGACTGTAACGGGGGAAATGTTGAAAAGCCTCTTATTACCAGCTGTTTCACCATCCCTTGGGGTGTTCTTCAGGAAATTTCTGGCTTGTACAGTCTGAAGATTCTCTGAACCAATTGTATTGAAAAGGCGGTGCAACAAACTGGTTTTTGCTTTCTCAGGGTAAACATAATCAGAGAGGTCATACTGAAAGGCGGAATTTTCCAGTTCTCGCCGCTCATGCTCTGAACGATGCGTAATTCCCATAGCGACCAGATCGATAGCGTCTTTACGGGTATCTTCATTTTGGATAAATGCTTCTTGTGCAGCAATAGGCCAGAGAAAATCAATCAGGTCATCATTGCGTCTATTTGCAGCCAGAAAGATTCTGGCCCAGAAAATTGCCAGCGAAGCTTTTTCACAGATAAGCCTTGCCAGAACGAGCGCGTCGGGTTCGGGCGCGCTTTGCAAGCGCTGAAATAATTTTTTAACCAGTACTTCTCCGTCATGAGCATGTTTACCATCAGGATCGTGCGCCCAGATGTAGCTGCGATCGGCCTTAAGGTAAATATCATGCCCAGGAACGGGCACATGCATCACAGGTGTATCTAAGGGATGACGTCGAGCAACATACCCGCTTATTGCGCGCACTGCGGCATCCACAGCCAGACTAGGATATTGTTCGAGAAAACGGGAGAAATATTCTCCAAGTGAATAACGAGCCGATTCATAATCTTGTCGGGCATTTGACCTCAGAGGCAGGATTCGGCTGTTTCCCAGCGTTGTTTCCCGTTCTTCTGTGACATCATGGGTATAGACAAACTCGAATACGTTAACTACAAACTCAGGCGCACAATCTCCGATTTTCTTAATGTTGTAACAGAGCACGGGGATCTCTTCTGAACCAAAGCGTTGGAGACGTTCGGAAGAAATAAGCTGCTCCAGTAAATGACAGGATGCCTGCACATCGGTATTGATAGTATCTGTAACGAGAAGAATAGCGCTTCTGACAAAATAATCTGGTTCACTCAGCGCAAGGGCGTAGGAAAACACAGCGCGACTGGCTGTCCCCAGCATATTGCATAAGGGTTTATCGGTAACTCGCTTGATAAGCGGGTACAACAGAAAGCGTAATGTTTCTGCGACTTTATGTACCTGGGGCGTCAGCGCTGCTACCAGATATACCCATGGAAGAGCTACAACCTCTTTTTCATCTTCAAAACGTATTGCCAGCGCTCCGCAGATATGACTGAGCGTGGTTATCATCTTCTCATCATCGGCAGCCACGCGTTCAGCAAGCCAGAGCAGGTCATATTGAGCAGTGGGATAATCTGCCGCAATCCGACCCGCCGAACTACGAATGATAGGATCGCCATCTTTGTCGTTGACCAGATAACTCACTGCCTGCCAGAAACGGCAATGGTTATTGCCATAACTCCAGATTTCCTGAAGTACAAAACCGAGCGCCGGGGATAGCATTAGCCCCAGTGCCTGTTGTTTGTGGAAACGTAATGTCCCCGCAATTAGCGTTTCTGGATCAAATGATGTCTGGGCCGCAGCGTAGTCAAATAAAAGGTGATGGCGAAACTTTATCCGACGGTCATTTTGTTCCCGAATCAACACCCCTTCGCGGCAGAGTGTATCGATCATGTCGGCATCCGTGTCTGCAAGCAGGGATGAAACACTGAGTGAACGCGCATTAATCATAGCATCCACTAATGTTTTTATATTTCGTGTGGCCTTAAGCCCATGAGCCTCAACGCGACGTTGCCAGTACAGTTTTAAGAGTTCTGACTGAGACGAAATATCCGCCAACCTGACACACGTCTCTTGGGAAACCAGTTCTGCCAGTAGTCTGGTATTAAACGGGACTTTCGCTAGGTCTCGCAGTTTTTTAGAAGCGCCCTCAAGGGCCGTAGCCAGAGATGGAGATTTTTCCAGTAGTTGGTGAAATTCATCATCTGACCAACGTGGGATAACGATGTGGCGAACTGAAGAGAACAGAGTATCAGCACGTTTAGCAACAGGAGGGGTACCTTTAAACAAATCACGAAGTTTTACCCCCATGCGCAGGTCAAAGCTGCGTATTGAAGCAACCACTCGCCATCTGCCACCCCAAGCTAACACTTGCTCAATGAGGGGGCGAAAAACGGCCTCTCCCTTGCCCCCTCTGGTGGCATCCAGCGCATCTATAATCAGCCAGCCCTGAGATGAACCATCCCACGCCTGAAGCACGTCGGTCAAACTATGTTCAAGCCTGAGTTCATGGGTTAGGTGCCCGAGTGAGTCAACAGAATAGCGATCAACGGCCAGTTCCAGTACATCATCTCCCCGTTCGCGCAGGCTGCGGGCCAGTGCATTCAGCACTCCGCTTTTACCCGCTCCGGGTTCACCAATAATTAATAGCGAACCTGACTGTACGGCTTGCTCAACTTCATTCTGACACTCCCTGCGGAGGGTAACGGGCTGGCCTGACTGACTTTCAATGGCCTCATATTGATTAAGGGAAGCAGCAATCTCCTGAGAATGCTGTTGAAGTCGGGCAATATCATCCTTGTAGCGAGGAGGTGCTGCGAGTTCGATCCCTTTCCCTGCTAACTCGTTGCGAAAAGTTGACAGATCGCCGCCATCACGGCTGGACATCATTTTTCCGCAAATTTCGGTAAGAACACTCAATGCTGCCGTTGCCTGTGTGTCTTTAGCAAGGATCTGAGTAAGCCGTGAACAGGCGAGTAAAGCCATGTTTTCAACATCAACCACCAAAACAACAACCAGGCGGCAAAGTTCAGATACAAGGTGAGGCGGTAGGGGCGCGGAGGTTATGCTATTCCAGGCTGTGGAAATACAGCGTTCAAAAATGTTATACGCCTGTACCTGCTTTTGATTCATCGCTCCGCTGCCGTGCTGAGAAAAAAGAGACAAGGCAGCAGGAAGAACGTCGCGAATTGAAGCCGAAGCTTTGGTACTGACAGCTAAAACCAGACGGTCTTTATCTGAATCGAGAGGTCGATTCCACTCCAGAGAACTATTGCCATCACGGCATGTAAGCCAGTGTCGGACAAACTGTTCTATGATCCGGTAAAAGGGGGTTCTTTCATCATCTGAAAGCGAAACGGTTGTTTTCGCCTGGATGGCGATGAAGCCACCGACGGATGTTGCAACCAATATATCGTCAACGGGGGCTTCTGTTTCAAAGCGCAACCAAACAGGAGATGCGTTGCCCAGCCTTAAAGGTGTATCCAGTCTGCTATCGGAAAGGATCTGAGCAGCAAAGTGAGCCCCCAACTGCTGCTGAAATAAAATACCACTACTGGTTGCTGCTCCACCGCCATTTGCGGGACCGTTCAGATTGATGTCAGACAAGTTTCACCTTCATATAATGAATGCTGTGCTTTAGCACTATTCTACCTGTTCTTACGGCTTATTTTACGGATGGTTTATAAGTAAAACAAAGCGATAAAAAACTCTGAGAAGGATAGTTAGCATCGTTTGCTACCCTAATCCAGAAACCAGCCGTTGCGGAAAGCCTAATCGAGCAACACGAAACCATGGCAGAGTGGCTATGGATAAAGCGTATTGGCAGGATAGTTTATAACCGCCTCTGACAGCGCCGCAAAAAACGTCCTTCTGACACTTTATCCACAAAGGGGCGCAGCAACATTGCAGCCTTCATCGCTTCCACTTCGTTAATATGGCAGTCGCCATCGCGAAAGAGCGCCACCATGCCACGAAGTAGATAATCATACAGGGACGAATTTTTTTCATGAAGCGAACTTTCCATCCGATACTTTTGCAATGCTGTTACCACGGACTCATGGTCTTCCTGCGAAGCGCCGACGCTACTACGGATATAACCCCAGTAATTGACAGTAGTCTTGTTTAACAAATAGAGAAAAGCGTCGCAAAGTTGCTCAAACTCATTTGCCTTAAAGTACACCCGGCGAGTGTAGATATTAAAAAAATCTTGTAGTTCAGTCAGCAACGCCAGCAGACTCTGTTTGCTGTCTACTTGTTCAACAGAGATATTACTTTCCGGTTGGTAGTTAGAATAAATATCCTCGGATGTACAGGAAATATGGCGAGGTGCGCAAAATGGCAGTCGTCGCCAGCCCCTGCGTTCTGGAAAGTAATTGGCACAGTACCAGCTATCTGCATGAGGGATTAATTTCTCTATAAGCCAGCGATATGTCGTCAACGCATCCCAGTAATTACGAGGCCCGATGGCGCCATCTTCCATATTATAGATATCATACCGACTGGGAGGTTGCCAGATTAGCACCACGCGATGATTAGTAAGGCTATTAAAATTAGGGTCGCGGTTGGCTAGTAGTGTGACATGATGCCCTTCGTTCATTACTTCATCTTTATGACGGGTAAAGACCATAATTCGCTCACGGGCAGGATTAAATATCGACCACTCGCCTTCGGTATTCAGATAATCATGATGTTGACAAAAGATGCTGATGCGACCCCATAGCCAGTAAGGAATGGAAATGAGATGAATATTATCACCGAGGGGTGTACTGTTCGAGAAATCAACGGTGCGACAAATCCGGTCAATTTCTTCCATGCGCAGTTTATAGCACATCCAGAACTTATCAAAAGCTTCACAGAGAGATTGAGTTTCATTTAGGGTAAGTACAAGGCGGCAATTACCGATATCACAATAATAATTTTCGCCATGAAGTTCTTTTAAAACCCACGATCTGACTCCCGCCTCCGGTGGGCTACCGACTCCTTCGAAGGCAGAATTTAGCAGGTTAGTCTGACTCATCGTCAGCAAAACATGGCTATAGCGGCCATTACGAAAATCAATGAAACAGGAGAGGGGATTCCCCTTCAGGTTAGGTAAAAACGCCTGAATAAACACGTGATCATTCTGTAGTGTATAGGTATCACCAGTAATGTGTTCATATGGATGCGTGTAATTTCGCCAGGCAGAAGATTCGTTATAGTCCCACAAGCCATAGTTTTTAATATTTAACAGTGCTCGCTCACCATAAAAAAGAGATACCCAGCTCTCGTGACAAAAACGATACAACAGATCTGGGCAATGCAGATTTTTCAGCCAGTCGTGGATCAGTTCTGAATCAAGAAGACGATGTACTATATCCAGTTCCTTAAAAAGAACCTCTTGTTTTTTGTATTCCGTGATTAATTTTGCTGACGCTTTCTCACTGAGGAAAATTTGAAACTCATTGATTTTAACATGCCATTTCTCCCTGTGTTCATTAAAACGATTGATAGTGGATAGATATTGGTTCGTTGTGAATTTTTCACAACGTTTCACTTCGTATAACGAATAAATGTCCTGATTGCCGTGCTGACGATGTGTAAAAATATCCGCCCCAAATTGTGATTGGCCGGAAATGCCAATCGTCATGGCATCAACTATTTCTCCGTTTTTTAGCCGTTTTTTTATGAGTTCACAACAAAATAGTTCAAACGTTTTCGGCTCCATAAGCTTCAGAGGTATATAAGCATCTGCTTTTCCTACTGGTGGCCCCAGCTTAACAATCTGTTGTTCAATAGTATTCAACTGACTCCCTCCGTAATATTGGTGAAGATGACAGATTAGCGACCAATGCTTATATTTATAACAATCTGCGAACTGTATTACACCACTTCCTGTTGCTGTTTTTGCCCGAAAGTGAAATCTTAAGCCCGTGCCTGCAAATTCAGGGGCCGGTATTGGAACCACGAGAAATGTTGGTTACTGCGGAAAAGAAAACCCCGCGCTGGCTAATACGCTTACCCACCGCTGGCCCAAAAGCGGAAGATTGTTTGCTTAAGCGTACGGCTTCGAGCCTGGATAAATCTGACCTTCACGCTACCGCTGATGCTCCTCCGACACATCTCCGATCCAGAAGCCGCCTCGCATTTCGTTTATCCTACCCGCCATAATCCTTTGAACCGCAAAAACAGTTTTCTATTATCTGCCTTCTTAGTGACGCACTTCGTTCCCATCTGCACTGCCCTTCGATGGATAACGGCTTTCTGCCCACATCATTACGAAAAGGAAATCATCATGAATCTGATGAATAATTGCGCACCTCCCGCCATGAATGTTATATTAAAATATAATATTTGGAGGTGCGCTATGTATACAACTCGTCTTAAAAAGGTCGGCGGATCCATCATGCTGGCGGTTCCTCCCGCCGTGCTGAAAATGTTGGAACTCTCGACGGACAGCGAAGTCGGCATGACCATTAATAATGGCTGCCTGATTATCGAACCTAAGAAACGGCCTCATTATTCACTTGAGGAGCTGCTGGCGCAGTGCGATCCGCACGCTGAAATGAGCGAAGAGGATCGGGAATGGATTGATGCGCCTGCGGTGGGTAAGGAGATCCTGTAAGTGGAAAGAGGGGAGATCTGGCTTGTTTCACTGGATCCGATTGCTGGCCACGAGCAAAGTGGTAAACGTCCGGTACTCATCGTATCGAAGGCATCGTTTAACAAGCTGACGCGGCTACCGGTGGTGGTTCCCGTCACCAGCGGCGGAAACTTTGCTCGCACAGCAGGTTTCACCGTTTCCCTGGAAGGGGCGGGGACAAAAACAATGGGCGTTATTCGCTGCGACCAGCTCAGAACTATTGATATGGCTGCCAGGAACGGCATGCGGCTGGAACGTATACCTGACGCTGTGGTAAATGAGGTGCTTGCCAGGCTGGATGCGATTCTGAGTTAACTTCAGAGACGCAGAAAAGCAAAAAGCCCGCTTAAAAACGGGCTTTTCTAAATATGGCTCCTCTGACTGGACTCGAACCAGTGACATACGGATTAACAGTCCGCCGTTCTACCGACTGAACTACAGAGGAATCGTGTGAACGGGGCGAATACTAATGGCCCTCAGGGTAGATGTCAAAACCCTTTTACTTAAAACACTACCGTTTGCTGAAGGATGCAGCAAAATGTCGCTATTTTCCTCATTTTCCTGATAAAACCGGCGCATCGCATCCGGTTACCGTGCGTTATTGCGTCACGATTTCCCCGTTGCGCAGGGTGATCAGCTGGTCTGCCACGGAAAAATAGCGGTCATCGTGGGAGATCGCCACCACCAGCTTGTTTTGAGCCTTCAGCTCGGGCAGAAATTCGGTATAAAAGCGCTGGCGGAAGGTGGGGTCCTGGTCGGCTGCCCATTCGTCAAAGATAATCGCCGGGCGGTCGTCCAGCCAGGCGTGCAGTAGCGCCAGCCGTTTGCGCTGCCCGGTGGAAAGTTCGGTGGTGGTGAAGCGCTGGTTTTCCACGGCAACTTTGCCGTTTAACTGGAGTTTTGTCAGCAGCGGTGCCAGCTGCCCGGTGCTTATTTCGGGATGCAGCAGCTCGTCAAACAGAAAATAGTCGCTGAATACCGTGCTGAACAGCTGGCGGTAGTCGTCGCGCTGCGCGTCGGTAACCGGCTGGCCGTTAAGCAACACCGCACCCTGCTGCGGCACGTACAGCCCCAGCAGCAGTTTGATTAGCGTGGTTTTGCCCGAGCCGTTATCGCCGGTGATAAACGTGATCTGGCCGGGGCGCAGCGTCAGGTCCAGCGGTCCGATGGCGAACGGCTGTCCGCCCTCATAGCGCCAGCTCAGCTGCTGCAACGTCAGGCTGTGCAGCGGCAGCGCATCGGCCGGGGCGGGGTTGTCCAGCAGGATATCCGGTTCCGGGGTCTGAAAGCTGTCGGCCAGTTCGGCCAGCCGCCGCAGGGCAATGCGCGCCTGGTCGGCAATCGCCAGCCCGCCTGCCAGCTGGTCGAACGGCGATTTGATATACAGCAGCACAATCACCGCCGCGCCGATGGTCAGCTGCCCGGCATTCAGCCAGGGCTTACCCACCAGCATCAGCGCAATAGCGATAAAGAACAGCGCCGAGGCCACCCCGTCAATTATCCACATGCGGGTCATCGCCCGGCCTTTCAGCCGGGCGATAGCATCAACGTCGCGGCTCAGACCCCGGTGATACACCGCCGCCCGGCGGCCCCGATCCAGCCGCAGTTCCTTCGCCCCCTGGATAATTGCCAGGTACTGCTTCTGCAGGCTGTCCTGCGCGTGGCGCACCTGCTGGTAATCGGCGATCCAGCCGCGGCGCGATCGCCCGGTCAGCAGCATGCCGCCCAGCAGAAACAGCAGCGAAATGGCAAAAATCAGCGGCGAGAGATACAGCAGATAGAGCAGTCCCGCCAGCGCAATCGAGAAGTTGATAATGTAGCTGGCAAAGTTGTAGGTGAAGGCGCTGACGGTATCCACATCGTCATTCAGCACCGCCAGCATCCGGTGCGGGCGAAACTGTTCGATAGCCCCAATCGGTGCCTGCAGTATCCGTGCGGAAAGCTCCTTGCGCATCCCGGCAATCATCCGCTGCCCCAGGTGACTATTAATGCAGCCCGCCAGCGACTGGCCGCAGGTGCCGCCCACCAGCAGCAGTGCAAAGGCGGCCCAGAACGACAGCGACAGTTCCCCGTCCTGCAACGAGTGATTGATCTGCCCCAGCAGGGCGGTAGTGGCGAAACCGCTGAGTATTCCGACGGCGGTGGCAAACAGCAGCGTCAGCCAGAACGGGCGGATCAGGCCCAGGGTGACCCGGGTCAGTGGAAAGCGGCGGGAAGCGGAATTCATGGTTTTCTTCTCATTAACAACAGATACCAGGGGGCACCGATAAATGTCGCCAGCAGCCCGGCGGGCAGCTGCTGCGGATAAATCAGGTTACGACCGAGCCAGTCGGCCAGCAGCATAATGCCCGCACCGCCCAGCGCCGCGCCGAGCATCTGTCCGACGGGGCGCTGAAGGCCGCTCATTCGCGCCAGGTGCGGCGCCATCAGCCCGGCAAAGGTCAGCGGACCCACCAGCAGCGTAGCGGCGGCGGTGAGCAGGGCGGTCAGGATCACTATCGCGCCGCGCGCCCGATTCAGTGGCACGCCCTGGCCACGCGCAACGTCATCGCCCAGCGACAGCAGCAGCAACCAGCGACCGTGCAGCAGCGCCACGACGGTCAGCACCAGCGCCAGGCCGGTCAGCGCCACGGCCTGGCCGGGCAGAATGCGGTAGGTCGATCCGGCCAGCCAGTCCTGTAGCACCATGGTCTGCGGGGTGATAGTGGTCATCATTAATGCGGTAACGGCATTGATTACCGTGCTCAGGCCAATCCCGGTCAGCAGCAGCTTATCGGCGCTGAACGCGGCGCGGCGGCCGGTGAGCAGCATGGCGACCAGTGCCAGCAGCGCGCCCAGACCGGCCCCGGCCAGCAGCAGTCCGGAGGTGGCCGCAGTAGCGACCAGCAGCGTCAGCATCACCCCCAGCGAGGCACCTGAGGAGATGCCCAGCAGCTCCGGGCTGCTCATCGGGTTAGCGGTTAACCGCTGCACCAGCACCCCGGCCACGCCTAGCATTGCCCCGGCGCAGGCTGCGCCCAGCACCCGTGGACCGCGCAGGGAGAGCAGCGCATCCAGCGGCGTTCCCCAACTGAACGCCCAGCCGTCGGGAACGCGGCCAAAACACAGCGCCAGCAGCAGCAGCGACGTGACTGCCACGGCCATTGGCCACAGCACCCGTGGCGCGGCCGCGCGGCGCACCCCGGCACCGGCCGCGCTGGCTTTCGGCAGGCTGTGCTGCTTCAGTCGGGGGATCAGCCAGATCAGCAGCGGCGCGCCAAGCAGCGCGGTCAGCGTGCCGGTCGGCACCCCGAAACCCCAGCGGGCCAGCCACTGTGCCAGCTGGTCGGTCAGCAAAAGCAGGGCACCGCCCATCAGCGGCGTCCACAGCAGCTGCTGGGCAAGCCGCCGTGCGCCGCCCAGCCGCACCAGCACCGGGGCAGCCATGCCGATAAAACCGATGATCCCGGTCACGCTCATCACCGAGGCGCACAGCAGCGTTCCCAGCAGCAATGCCAGCATCCGCACCCGTTGTACCGGCACGCCCAGGCTACGGGCGGCGGTATCATGCAGCGCGAAGGTGTTCATCGCCCGCAGCAGCATCACCGCCAGCAGCAGGGCGATCAGCAGGCGCGGCAGCAGGAAGCGCACCCCGTGCCAGCTATTCTGCTCCAGCGCGCCGCTGCTCCAGATAAAAATCCCCTGCAAATCGCTGCCGGAAAGTAGACCGATCACGCTGGCCAGGCAGCCGGCATACAGCGTCAGCATCAGCCCGGAGAGGGTCAGCGACTGCGGCGTGGTGCTCTGCCGCCGCGCCTGCATGACAATCAGCAGCGCCGCCAGTAAACCGCCAAGGCTGGCCAGCATCTCCTGGCCCAGCCGCAGCAGCGAGGGCAGCCAGACGGCGGCCACGGTCAGCATCAGCTGTGCCTCGGCGGAAACGCCAAAGGTGGTGGGATCGGCCAGCGGGTTGCGCAGGGTCTGCTGGAATAGCAGCCCGGCCAGTGAAAAGCCCATTCCGGCCAGCAGCGCCATACAGAAGCGCGGCAGGGTGGAATAGTGGAACAGCAGCTGGCTGATGTTCTCCGGCGACGGCGAAAAGGCTGCGGCGGCCAGCTGGTTCAGCGGTAACGACTGCAGCCACTGCGGTACTGCAAACAGCAGGGCGGCCAGCAGCAGGCCGCAGACCAGCGCGGCAGGATGGCGCTGGCGTTCAGCGGTCAGGGTGGCCAGGGTCACAGGTAAACCGGTCTTAGCAGGGCATCCTGCAGTTTGTCGGTGAACTCCGCCGCCAGCGGCAGTCCGCCGAAGATCTCGAAACGTGGGATCATCAGCACCCTTCGCTGTTTTACCACCGGCAGCAGCCGCCAAAGCGGGCTGGCATGCAGCACGCGGCGCGCCGCACGGGTGTCTTCCCCGTAATCCATCACCAGCAGGGTGATATCGTCATAGCTGGCCAGGCTCTCAATCCCGGCGTTGGTAAAGCCGAAGTTATTGGTGCTGCCCTGCCAGCCATCTTCAAAGCCCATCTGCGCCAGCACCCCGGACATAATGCTCTTCCTGCCGTAGACGGTCATATGGCGGCCATCGGACGACAGTCCGGCCACCATCACCTTGCGCTGGCGCACCGCGCGCAGGTTATGCGCGGCGGCGGCGATATGGTTGTTCAGGTCCTGAATATAGCGTTCGGCCGCATCCGGTCGGCCAATGCGTGCGGCCAGCCGCCGCGTCTCGGCGCAGGCCTGGGCGAAGGCATCGCCGCTGTCGCGGTAAATATCGAGGGCGATCACGGGGGCCACCCGCTGCAGCTGGCGCTGAATAATCGGGCTGATGGTCACGGTCACGATCAGCTCAACCTGGTAATGCTTCAGCAGTTCCAGATTGGGTTCGGAAGGGTCACCGGCATCCGGGATACCGGCGGGCAGAAACGGCGTGGTGCCCATTTCGTTGTAAAAATCGCTGCCGACGCTCACCGTCGGCAGCACACCCAGCGCCAGCAGCGTCTGGGTGCCGCCGCGATCGGGGGTGGCGATGCGCTGAGGATAGCGCGCGCTGAACCCCCGCTGCGGCAGGCCGGTGAGCAGCAGCAGGGCAGTGTATTTAAGCAGTTGACGGCGCTGCATCTTCGCTACTCAACAGGCCCGCCGCAGGGCGGGCAGGTTTGGGTTAGAAATCAACGGTTGCGGAAAGCGTTACGGTGCGCGGTTCCCCGGACATCACGTAGCTGTCGCAGCAGGCGCTGGCCCAGTAGTTGCGGTTCGCCAGGTTAACCACATCCATCCGCAGGGTCACCGGTTTGGCCATCACTCCGGTTAACAGATAGCGCAGCCCGGCATCAAACCGCGTCCAGGAGGGCAGCGTGCGGCGCGGCGTATCGGTATCGAAGAACTGCTTGCCGGTATAAATCGCCCGTCCGGTCAGTGTCAGCCCCTGCAGCCACGGCAGATCCCATTCCACGCCCGTATTGCCCTGCCACTTTGGCGTACCGGAGGCGGTTTTACCATCATTGGCCCCGTCCTGGGTTTTAGTCAGCACCGCATTAATATAGCTGACGCCGCCGAGCAGGCGCAGGCCGTCAACCGGCTCACCGAAGGTTTGCAGCGACACGCCGCGGTTACGCTGTTCGCCGTTCTCGTTCACCGTATTGGTGGTGCTGTCGGTGGTGGTGGACGGCTGGGTCAGCTGGTAGACGCTCAGCGTGGTGCCGAAGTAGCCCCAGTCGGCTTTCACCCCGGCTTCAACCTGCTTGGTTTTATACGGCGCGAAAACATGACCGGCGTTAGCGTAGCCGGTACCGACGGTGCTGCCCTGGCGCAGGCCCTGAATATAGCTGGTATACAGCGAAATATTCTGCCACGGCTTCACCAGCAGGGCGACGGAAGGGCTGAGGGCATTTTTGCTGTAGCTGTCGCTGATGCCACCGTTGGTGGTGTCATAGTCGCTTTGCTCAACCTGCTGCAGGCGGCCTCCGGCGGTCAGCTGTACCCGATCGTCAAGAATGGAGAGGGTATCGCCCAGCGCCAGGCCTGAAAGCCGGGCGGTACTCTGTTTCGGCAGCGCCGGCGTAGGGAAATCCGGTTCGTCGGTCCAGTTCGGGTTATAAATATTGTTGGTGACCTCGTCGCCGACGGTGGCCCCGCCGCCCCAAACGGTGCGGTGCAGCGTGGTGGCCTGCGCATTGATCTGGTGGTCAACCGGGCCGGTGGTGAATTTTGCCGCGATACCGACTTCCGCTGAGCCGGTTTTGGTTTTACCCGGGCTGATCCACGGCGTGGTGGAGATATCGCCGCTGTCATTCAGCAGCATCGGCTGACCAATCTCGATATCGCTCTGGTGATTGATATCCCCGCCCACGGCGGCATGAACGGTGACGTTATCGGTCAGATCGTATTCGCCGCGCAGTGCGCCGAAGGTGTCTTTATTGCCGAAGCGGGTCCATGACGGGCTGATATTGTTAGTACTTTTCGGCGCCTGCGGAATGGTGATGCCGCTGGGGATGTAGAAGTAAGGCACCACGCCGCGCGTCAGCGTATCCTGATAACCGGCATCCAGCGAGACGCGGGCGCGATCGCCACGGTAATCCAGCCCGATACTCGCCAGCCCCAGATGCTTCTTATTGTTGTCGACCGGGGTATTCCCTTCCGACCATGCGCCGTTAAACCGCACGCCAAACTGGTTTTCATCGCCGAAGCGGCGGCCGATATCCACTTTGGCACCCACCTGGCTCTTGCTGGTGTAGGTGGTGGTCAGGCGGGTGATCGGCGCGTCGGTGGCTCGCTTCGGTACGATATTCACCGCACCGCCGACTGAACCTCCGGGAGGCATGCCGTTCAGGAAGGCGCTCGGCCCCTCCAGAAATTCGATGCGGTCGGCAATATCCGGCGAGATGCTGCTGATCGGCAGCATGCCGTACAGGCCATTAAAGCCCACATCCTGCGACTGGACGTTAAAACCACGCACGTTAATCTGGCTGGCGGAGCTGCCGAGGCTGGACCATTCGACCCGGGCGGACGGGTTTAAATCGGCGATCAGCTGCATCACCGTCGGTGCCGGGGTGTTCTCGATCTGCTGCGCGGTATAGCTGGTCTGCGAAAACGGCGTATCCAGCAGGTCTTTATTACCCAGCATGCCCAACTGGCCGCCGGAGGCAACCTGGCCGCCCGGATACGGCTCCGGCTGGGCAATTTTGTCCGTGGCGGAGGCGGTAGCGGTCACCAGCAGAGTCTGATCCTGCCGATCGCTGGCGTCGGTCTGGGCTGTGGTGGTTTTATCCGCAGCAGTGGCAAGAGCGCTCTGCGCGAGCAGTGCGAGGATCCCGGCCTGAATCAGGCTGATTTTAGCCAGTGGGAAACGTTTTTGATAAACGGCCATTCCGGCACAGACTGGCGCATTAACTGATGAAGCCTTACTCATTGTTGTTATAGCCTCTGAAAGGGGGATCTGTACTGCTCACTGTCTGCTTAAAATGGAATAATTTACTGATTTATAAGTTTATTATGTCTTACTATGCCGGAGTCGATCCTGACCAAACTGCGCGGTTCCCTTGAATGTTGGCAAAGAGAATGATAATTATTTTTCTTTAAAAGAGAAGTCTGCCGCTGTCGCCTTTGATGGGTGATTGCGGAATACCCAGCAAATCGGACGAAAGTTGTCGCCGCGGCTGGGTACTTGATTAATCCGGTGGTTTCGGCCGCCCTCTGATTGCCGGCAGGAGAGCAGTGAATGGCCAGTTCGCCTTGTGCGCCACAGTTTACGGAAAGCTTTAGTCTGGCTGCATGGCAGAAGCGCGCCGCGCCGTCACATTTCGCCTCCTGGCATTACCGGCATGACGAATGTGAAGAGTGGCACTCGCACGATAAAGCGCAGCTGACCTACGCCAGCGAGGGCGCATTACAGATCCACACCGCCGATGGTATCTGGACGCTGCCGCCCGGCCGCGCGCTGTGGATACCCGCCGGACAGCCGCACCGCACGCACGCTCAGGGGCAGGTGACCACCTGCAACTATTACTGTGCTGAAAGCCGCCATATCGCTGAGTTTGTGCCGCTGATGGCCAGCCCGCTGGCACATGAGCTGCTGGCCGCGCTGATCCGCCATACTCAAAGCGAAGCGAAGCCCGGTGAAGCGGTCTGGCTGATGGAGCATCTGCTGCGGCTGGAGCTGGCACAGGGGGCCGTGGCGACGGTGCCGTTCCTGCCGCTGCCGCGCGAGCGCCGCCTGAAGCAGGTGGCCCAGCGGCTGATGCAGGATCCGCAGTCAGATGCCGGGATTGAGGGGCTGGGGACGGCCGTGGGCGCCTCCACGCGTACGCTGTCGCGGCTGTTTCGCCATGATACCGGGCTGACCTTCAGCCAGTGGCGGCAGCAGCTACTGTTGCTGAAATCGGTCGGGTTGATGGCGCAGGGCCATTCGGTAGAGAATACCGCCCGCCAGCTGGGCTACGTTAACGGCAGCACCTTTAACGCCATGTTCCGCAAAACTCTCGGGGAGACGCCGCAGCGCTACTGGCGTCAGGGAATATGAGGGCGGAACGCAAAAGGGCCAGCCTGAAAGGCTGACCCTGATACAGACACATCGTGAGCGGTAATGCGCTATAACCCGCGTGAAATGAGGGGATCGCGCAGGCCCGGCACAACCGCAGAGGACTACACTTCCAGACTGGCCCTGAACTGCCCCCACTTAAAGACCGAATTCACCCCAATTGACAGGAATGGTTCCGGCGGCGTCTTATTCGGGCCCGGTGATGCCAACAGGAAGTCAATCAGCTCGTTGCGTTCACCGGCGATCATATCCGCCAGCAGCTTCCCGGTTGCCGTACCGCGGGTGATCCCCAGACCGTTACAGCACAGCGCGCCGTAAACATTCGGCGCCAGCTGGCCGAAGAAGCCTTCATGGTTTTCCGACAGGCAGATTGCACCGCTCCATGAATATTCCAGATTCACACCGGACAGCATCGGGAAGCGCCGTTCAAAGGAACGACGGTGATTTTCAATATAGCGTTTTAGCAGATGCTCGCGCGGGCGACCGTTGGGGTTAAAGCTGAAGCTGTTACGCACCAGAATACGGTGGTCAACGGTACGGCGAATCGTACTGCCGAACGGATGCGCAGGGATCACGCCCCATACCGGCTTGCCGCCCAGCCGCGCCTGCTCTTCTTCATTCAGCGGGCGCGTCAGACTGCCATACAGGAAGGTGGGCAGCAGCGTGCGCTTCAGGAAACCAAAATCTGAGGCAAACGCATTGTTGGCCAAAATCAGTTTATCGGCGGTGATAGTGCCGTTATCGTGCATCAACGTGACTTTATCGCCGTAGTCGATAGAGGTAATCGGCGTGTTCTCATACAGCGTGACGTTGGATGGCAGACTGTCCGCCAGGCCTTTCACCAGTGCCGAAGGCTGCACTAGCACAGTACCGGGAATAAACAGCGCCTTCTTATAGTATGAAATGCCGATGTGATCCGGCAGATCGCGCTCGTCTATCATCTGCGTTTCGCGGCCAATCTTCTCCAGACCGCTGCGATAAGCCTCCAGAACGGCAATACCCGCTCCGCTTACCGCCGCCTGATATTTACCGGAATCGCTCATCTGGCACTCAATACCGTGAGTTTTCACGATGTCGCGCAGATAGTCCTGGCCAAGCGTATTAAGCTTCAGCACGCGTTTTGCGGTAGTAATATCGCCGATGTAGTCCTTTGCACCAATGTCATGCGGTACATCGATAGCGAAGCCCGCGTTACGCCCGGCGGGACCAAAGCCGACTTCCTGCGCTTCAATCAGTACGATCTCGTCGTCCGGGAAGTTCAGCGCCATCTGGCGAGCGGCGGCAAGCCCGGTCAGGCCTGCGCCCACAATTGCCCAGCGGGTCTGCGTTTGCCCGACGTGAGCCGGGCGCGGCGTGCGCGGTTTACTGGTGTGATACCACCCCGGAAGCGCATCGTCGGCGGGCAGAGAGGTTATTTTTTGCACTTGGGTATACTCCCGTTTATATGCGGTACAGAGGGGATTAACGGATCAACCGGTTCTGTCAGCCAGCAATCGCCGCAGCGACATTCTGCTTCACGCCGGCAATCACCGCTTTCAGCTCTGCCTGCTCTTCTTCTGTCAGCCCCAGCAGCGGTGCGCGAGCCGGTCCGGTGCTCAACCCGGTCAGATCCACACCGTGTTTAATCGCCTGTACGAATTTCCCGCCGTCGAGGTAGTTCATCAGTGGCATCATCGCCGCCATAATTTTGCGGCCCTTATTGAAATCTTTTTCCACTACGCAGGCCTGATACAGGGCCACGTGTTCCTGTGGAATAAAGTTGGAACCGGCACAGACCCAGCTGCGTGCGCCCCAGGCAAAGAACTCCAGTGCCAGATCATCCCAGCCGCAGGAGAGGGCGATGTTCGGGAACTTAATAGCCAGCAGATGCAGGCTGTTCAGATCGCCGGAGCTTTCTTTAATCGCCACCACATTTTTCGATTTGCTGACCTCGGTGAAATAGGTTTCACCCATGCTGATACCCATACGGCCCGGGTAGTTGTAGAGCATGATCGGCAGCTGCGCGGCTTTGTCGACGGTCAGCGCGTGGTGGGCGTTTTCCAGTTCGGTCGGCAGCGCATACGGCGGCGAGGTGACCAGAATGGCGTCGGCTTTAATTTCGCGGGCGTGTTTGGCAAAGGCCACGGCATCTTCGGTACGGATCGCACCGGTGCCAATCACCAGCGGCAGGCGGTTAGCCGTGACCTGGCGTGCGCGCTCGGCCAGCGCCAGGCGCTCTTCCACCGTCTGCGCGTAATATTCACCGGTCGAACCGCCAATAATAATGCCGTGTACGCCACCGGCAATTAATGACTCCAGCACTTCATCAAAACGGGCGAAATCAATCGAACCGTCAGCAGCGTAGGGGGTAACGGCAGGGGTATAAATACCATCAAAATTAATCATATATTCTCCAGGTCAGGTATCCGGGCAGCGTTGACTTAACGCTGAGCGGGTATTTGATGAGATCCCGCAGTCCGCCGAAGCCGGAAAAATACGGTTCGACTGGGACAGGTTCACTCCATTTGCTAACAATCTGCCAACAAGTTCACGGGCAGGCAATATGTGGATTTTTTTTGCATACATAAAAAAGACAAAGAAAATACGCATTAGTAGTATGAAAATACCAATGATTTTTATTAATTCGTTTAAAATCATATAATTAAAATATTATTTTTAGGTTATAATATTCTGTTTTGTTTTCAGATGGCGATCACATTCCTGAATAATGCCCACCGTGAGCGTATTTACAGTGTGCAGTCGGGGGGTATAGTTTCAACATGAATTTAACCTGGAGTTAACAGCACTTTTCCCCTCGATAGCCTCACTGGCGCGGGCCATCTTCCAGCACTGAGGCTCAGCAATAACGGGGAGAATGGTTAAATAAAAAGGATGTGTTCTTCAGGTGAATTTAATTTCGCGATAACGCGAAAAAAATAACAGGAGCCGATAAACAATGAACGGGTAAGGTTTACCGAAGAGAAAAAGATAACCGATATCAAGACTTACATGACGTTATAAAAATTAAATTAACGAAATTTCTGAATTATCGATCTGATTCAGAGCGAATTTCTGTACCTGCAAAATATGAATCCTTACAGGAGATTCACTGTCATGAATAAGAATAATATATCTATTGAGGATGTACCCTTAAATGGTTTTCACCAGTTGATGACCGTCCGCGCCGGGGGAGGATGGATCCTTGATGGCTATGTGCTGAGCATTATCGGCGTAGCGATTGTGCAGTTTTCGGGATACCTGCATCTGGACTCCTTCTGGCAGGGACTGGTTGCGGCATCGGCGATGTTCGGCACCTTCTTTAGCGGATTCCTTGGCGGCTGGCTGACCGATAAAGTTGGCAGGCAGCGCCTGTTCTTCGTCGGGCCGATTCTGTTTATTCTGGGTTCGATTGGCACGTTCTGGACGGAATCCGGGGTGATGTTGTTCTTCCTGCGCTTCCTGATAGGCGTGGGGGTGGGGCTGGAATATCCGGTGGCCGGATCGTTGCTAACCGAATTCCTGCCGCAGAAAAATCGCGGTCCGCGCCTGGCGGGGCTGACGATCCTGTGGTTTGCCGGTGCGGCACTGGCTTACATTGTCGGTAATGCGATTCTGGCTCACGGCGGTGATGACGCCTGGCGTTACGTGCTGGCCAGCCCGGCGGTACTGGGTGTGGCATTGTTCCTGATTCGTCTGGGTACGCCGGAATCTCCGCGCTGGCTGGTCAGCAAAGGCCGCCTGGCGGAAGCCGAACAGATCATCAAAAAAGTGTACGGCGCGACTTTCTCGCTAGCTAATCTGCCGAAAGAGTCGGAAGAGCAAAAAGTGTCTATCCGTACATTGTTAAATGCAGGCTACGGCAAACGTATGCTGTTCGTGGCGGTGTTCTGGAGTGCGGCGGTGGTGCCGATGTTTGCGGTCTACTCGTTCGCTCCGGTGGTACTGCAGGCGCTGAACCTGAAGGGCGAGTGGGCCTCGATGGGCTCGGTGATTATCACGCTGCTGTTCGTAGTGGGCTGTATTATCGCTACCCGACTGATTGATACGATGGGCCGCCGCAAGCTGATTATTCACAGTTTCCTGTGGTCAAGCCTGGCCCTGCTGGGACTGGGGGCGGCTTCACACGGTTCTGAAATGCTGGTACTGGCTCTGTTTGGTGCCTACGCGGTGTTCATCGGCGGGGCGCAGGTGTTGGAACTGGTGTATCCGAATGAGCTGTTCCCGACTGAGGTTCGTGCATTCGCCGTTGGCATGGGGTCTTCACTGTCGCGTATTGGATCTGCTGCCGGGACCTGGCTGGTGCCTTACTCTCTGGCGACGCTGGGTATTGGGCATACGATGTATGCAGCCGCGGTAGTATCCATTATCGGTCTGTTGGCTTCTATCTGGTTGGCGCCGGAAACTAAGGGGATGACCCTGGAGAAGGCGGCTTCACTGAGTCGTTAATTGTTATACCAGTCATCGTTAGATCTTCAAGCCGCTGCGGGTAGTACCGTGGCGGCTTTTGCATTTGTTTGGCGTTGTTTGCTGGAAACGAGGGACTGCGCAGACGGGTGAATCCCTCTCCGGAGCGGGTCCTCGCGCCGCTGCGCGTTGCCTTCACTCCGTTCGTCAGCCAGCCGGACCGGTACAGACGCGCGTCCTGCGTAGGATTCACACGTCTGTGCCTTATTAACTGTGTTGCCTGATGTGCCAGCGCAGACGGGTGAATCCCCCTCCGGAGCGGGTCCTCGCGCCGCTGCGCGGTGCCTTCACTGCGTTCGTCAGCCAGCCGGACCGGCACAGACGCGCGTCCTGCGCGGCTGTACCTTTCGCCTGCGTCCATGCAGGCGAATCCTGGCTTCCTCTCTACGTTCAGCGCTGCGGATGCTCCTGCGTGGGATTCACCCGTCTGGGCTTTCATCATTGGAGTTGCCTGTGAATGATAAGATCCTGGTCTCGGTATTGAATAGCAGACTACGTCATTGACAGTGCTCTGCGTCTCCTGCGGCGGCATTTCTATTTGTTAGCGTCGTTTTCTCAGAATGTGTGGCATTGCAGATGGATTTCATCATCTGAACTGCTTTAAAAACAGCGAGTAAGAAAGAAGAGGGTGGCACGGTATTGAGCGGCTAAAGGGCAATCCGCAGCGCTGAGGTGCAGGCATCTGGCCAGGAGACGGCGACAGGACGTCGTCGTCAGGTGGAATCGCAACAGGGACGTTGCGTTTCCGCCGGTCCGCCCGGCCGGATGCCGGAGCCGAAGGGACCGCGAAGCGGCGCGAGGACCGCCCGGTAGCCGCTCAATACTGGGACACGACCCACATCACCGAAGCGACAAACAAGCAATCTGAACAATTCACCCGACAGCCGCTCAATACCGTGGATCCCCCCACCACCGCAGCGAAAAGTCCTGGCTACCCCCCCGACATTTCATTTACAGCCCCCCAGCCGGGTTGTGACCTTGCTCGGGTAACAAAAAAGCAATTGCCGTCAGTCTCAAATCTCTTGCGCCAGATCTCACTTTCCAGCGTTTCCATGAGCGATGTTAGAGGTGTGTCAAATTTTTGTTATTTGATGATTTTAAAACACGCGTTTCGGTGCTTTATTAGTGAAAGTTTCAATTAACTTTAATATGAAACAAAAAAACTGCTCTGCGGCAACGTAGGCAGGGGACAGGAAAAGTAAAACAGTGGTTTGAATTTAAGATGTTGTTTTGTAGTGAATTATTCCGATTAAGTGCTAATAAGAAAATAGTCATACACGAAATAGTAACCCCCTACATTTTACTAAAGTCGTCGGTCACGTTGAAGGAATGTAAAAGAAATTTTTCATTCGACGTCTCAGCCAGCCTGCGCATGCTAACGATAATAAGGGCTCCGCCATGAACGTGAAAAAAACAATTTTAGCGTCACTGTTAGTATGTATGTTACCTGTCACAAGTTTCGCCAAAGAAGTCCAGGTTGGTGTTTCTATGGCACTGTTTGATGACAACTTCCTGACTATTGTGCGCAATTCCATCAGCAAGGAAATGAAGAAAGAAAACGTCGACGGGCAGATCGAAGATGCCAAAGGCGACGTAGCCCAGCAGCTGCAGCAGGTGCAAAACTTTATCGGCCAGGGCGTTGACGCAATCATCGTTAACCCGGTTGATACCAACGCAGTTAAACCGATTGTTGACCTCACCACTAAAGCCGGCGTGCCGCTGGTGTTCGTAAACCGTAAACCCGCGACTGAACTGACCAGCAAAATGGCCTACGTCGGATCGGATTCCGAGCTGGCAGGCCGTCTGCAGATGGAAGCGCTGGCTAAAGCAATGGATTACAAAGGCAACGTGGCGATTCTGATGGGGGATCTGGCTAACGAAGCAACGCGCGACCGTACCAAAGGCGTGAAAACCGTAGTGGCTAAATACCCGGGTCTGAAAGTCATTCAGGAACAGACGGCGAAATTCACCCGTAACGACGCGGTGGACGTAGTCAGCAACTGGATGACGGCGGGCGATGATATTCAGGCTATCGCTTCCAACAACGACGAAATGGCTATCGGTGCCCTGCAGGCACTGGGCAAAAACCCGAACAAAATCGTGATCGCGGGCGTGGATGGTACACCTGATGCGCTGCAAATGATCAAGAACGGCAAGATGGTTGCCACCGTGTTCCAGGATGCAAAAGGACAGGGTGAAGGCTCCGTACAGGCCGCCGTTAAGCTGGCAAAAGGTGAAAAAGTTGAGCAGAACGTGATGATCCCTTATCAGCTGATCACCAAAGAAAACTACGCAGAATTTACCAGCAAAAACCTGAAATAACCGTTGCCGATAACAGTTGTACGGAGGTGTTAAATGTCCGCATATGCGCTTGAAGCCGAAGGCATCAGCAAGTTTTTCCCGGGAGTTAAGGCGTTAAGCAACGTATCGCTGCGCGTCAAACCCGGAACGGTGCATGCTCTGATGGGTGAGAATGGCGCGGGCAAGTCCACTTTAATGAAGTGCCTCATCGGGATTTACCGTCCCGATGAGGGACAAATCCGCATTAAAGGCGAGCCTGTGCAGTTTACCGATACGCTGGATGCGCTGCGTTCGGGAATTTCCATGATTCACCAGGAGCTTAATTTGGTACCGCATATGACGGTCGCCGAAAATATCTGGTTGGGTCGCGAGCCGATGAAACTCGGCTTCGTCGACCACGGAAAACTCAATCGTTTGACCAAAGATCTGCTGGTTAAACTGAATATCCGTCTGCGGCCTGACCAGATGGTTGGCGATCTGAGCATTGCCTCCCAGCAAATGGTTGAAATCGCCAAAGCGGTGTCCTGGAACTCGGACATCGTGATTATGGACGAACCGACGTCGGCACTGACGGAAACCGAAGTGTCGCATCTGTTCGCCATCATCCGCGACCTGCGCGAGCAGGGTAAAGCCATCATCTATATCAGCCATAAAATGGATGAGATCTTCGCCATTACCGATGAAGTCAGCGTGTTCCGTGACGGCACCTGGGTGGCCAGTGATGCCACGTCGAGCTATTCGCGTCAGTCGCTGATTACGCAGATGGTAGGGCGTGAACTGACCCAGCTGTTCCCGAAATTTGATGCGAACATCGGCGAAGATGTCCTGACCGTGCGTAATCTGACGCGTCAGGGCGTGTTCCACGATGTCAGCTTTAACGTACGCCGTGGCGAGATTCTCGGCGTTGCGGGACTGGTGGGTGCCGGACGCAGCGAAGTGATGGAGAGCCTGTTCGGCATGACCTCCATCGACAGCGGCGAAATACTGATTGACGGCGTGCCTACCACGATTGAATCGCCGGCGGCGGCGATCGATAAGGGGCTGGCATTCCTGACCGAGGACCGTAAAAAGTCCGGCCTGTTCCTGGTGCTGTCGGTACTGGAGAACATGAGCATCGTCAAAATGACTAACTACAGCGCCAAAGCGGGCTTTGTTAATCACGGCGATATGGCGAAGGACTGCCTTGAGCAGATCCGCAAGCTGAATATCAAAACGCCGACAATGGACCAGATCATCAATAACTTGAGTGGCGGTAACCAGCAGAAGGTGCTTATTGCGCGCTGGCTGCTGGCCCAGCCCAAAATTCTAATCCTTGACGAACCTACCCGTGGTATCGACGTCGGTGCGAAGGCGGAAATATACCGTCTGATCAGCGAACTGGCGAGTCGTGGCGTTGCCATCATCATGGTTTCTTCCGAACTGCCGGAAATTCTGGGCATGAGCGACCGGGTCATGGTTATGCACGGCGGTCGTATTACCGGCATCCTCAATAAAGAAGATGCTGACCAGGAAACCATTTTGTCGTTGGCGTCCGAGTAAGGGCGTAAGGTAAATAAAATATGAGTGATATGAAAATGACAACGCAACAGTCAACTGAAGCACCCTCATTCTTCAGTAATCTGAAAAGCAAGATGCCGAAAGATACCGGTATTTTCGTGGTAATGGTCGGTATCGCGCTGATTTTCGAAGCCTTTGGTTGGTATGTTCGCGACCAGTCATTCCTGATGAACCCTAACCGCCTGGTGCTGATTGTTCTACAGGTGGCGATTATCGGTATTATTGCCGTCGGGGTGACCCAGGTCATTATTACTACGGGTATTGACCTCTCGTCCGGCTCGGTGATTGCCCTTACGGCGGTGGTTGCCGCCAGCCTGGCGCAAACCTCAGACAGCCTGTCGCCGATGTTCCCGTCGCTGGTGGATATGCCTGCGGTGATCCCTATCGGTGCGGGGATCGGGGTCGGTCTGCTGTGCGGTATTCTGAACGGCGTGCTGATTACTAAAACCGGTATTCCTCCGTTTATCGCCACGCTGGGTATGATGGTTTCTGCCCGTGGCCTGGCACAGTACTACACCCAGGGTAACCCAATCAGCTTCCTGTCTGACGGCTTCACCGCTATCGGTCAGGGCGCAATGCCGGTGATTATCTTCCTGGTCGTAGCGGTCATCTTCCATATCGCTCTGAAACACACTCGCTACGGCAAATACGTTTACGCTATCGGCGGCAACATGGTGTCGGCGAAAGTGTCCGGTATCAACGTTAACAAGTACCTGATCATTGTTTACACCATCGCCGGTGGCCTGTCCGGTCTGGCGGGTGTGGTGCTGGCGGCTCGCGTCAGCAGCGGCCAGTCAAGCATGGGTCTGTCCTACGAACTGGATGCGATTGCCGCAGCGGTTATCGGCGGCAGCAGCCTGATGGGCGGCGTGGGCCGCATCACCGGTACGCTGATTGGTGCGGTGATCCTCGGTCTGATTAAGAGTGGCTTCACCTTCGTGGGCGTTGATGCTTACGTGCAGGACATCATTAAAGGGATGATTATCGTGGCGGCGGTGTCTATCGATATGTACCGCAACCGTAAGAAGCGCTAATCGCAGTAACTGATTTTTATACGCTTACGGACCGGGGGATCGTTAACGATCCCCCGGTTTTTTTGTTTTTCTATTGCGCCATAACACGGTTGTTACGCTTCAGGGGAGTTATAAAATGCTGCGAGACGACGGGAAGCGGCTTTTTTTTTGACGTCTGGATTTCGTATTTTCAACATGTTATACCAAGTGAAAATAATCTTACTTTCCAGTAAAATTCCCCATTAAAGATTGATACATTTCATCGCGTTCTTGGAGTTACAGTGAAAAAAATTAATATCGCCTTTGTGAAAGCCAACTGGCATACAGAGATTGTGAGCAAGGCATTAGAGGGTTTCCGTCAGCGCATCGCTCAGGAAGATAACGTTGATGCCGTGATTAACGTCTTCGACGTTCCCGGTGCATTTGAAATGCCGTTAGTGGCCCAGAAGCTGGCGAAAACCGGCAAATATGATGCGATCGTCTGTGCTGCGCTGGTGGTTGACGGCGGCATTTACCGCCATGATTTCGTTGCCCAGGCGGTGGTTGATGGCCTGATGAACGTGCAGCTGGCCACCGAAGTTCCGGTGTTCTCCGTTTCGCTGACCCCGCATAATTTCCAGCCGGTTGACGAAATCGTGCAGTTCTACGATAAGCACTTTGTTAAGAAAGGCGCGGAAGCCGCGCAGGCCGTTCTGGCCGTTAATAGCCTGGTGATTGAATAATTTTCATCTTCGGATGCCTTTACCCGTAAAGGCATCCGGCTATTGTCGTTAAAGCCCCGATTTATTCCTCTGTTTCCCGACTCTCATTCCCTTTCTTTTTCCATTTTAAAGATCACCTCAGCCGGGCGGGCGAAATGCCGAAGCGCGTTCTGAAGCGTGCCGAAAAGCGCGCGGCGGAAAGATAGCCGCTGGCGTCGGCAATCTGCGTCAACGGCCAGCTGGTGGTTTGCAGCAGGGTCATTCCGTGCTGTAGCCGGACCTCGCGCAGCAGCGCATCGAACTTCATATTCTCACCATTCAGCCTGCGCCGCAGCGTGGCTTCGCTCATTGCCAGCGCGTGACCGGCAATTTTCGTCGTCCAGCGCCTTTCCGGCTGCTGTTCCAGCAGTCGGCGAAGCCGTTCACCGGTACTGCTGCGCGACGGCGGAGAAAATGCCAGCCCCAGTTCTGCCAGGCACAGCAGCAGATCGAACAGGCGGATCTCAAGCCGCGCATCGCTCAGGTTCTTTTCCTTAAGGTTTTCCAGCAGCGGAAGCAGTGCGGGAAAAAGCGCGTCGAAAGCCCTGGTCGTACGCAGCGCGGTTTCGGTATTTTCAGCGGCGCTGGCGACGGCTGGATAGAACTGGCGAAAGCGATCGAGCGTCGCTTCACTGACGGTAATAAACAGCGAGCGAAAAGGCGAACCGTCATCGGCAGGCTGTTTGTTCAGGTCAATGAACTGCCCTGGATTCACCAGTGCAAAGCCATCATCGGGCGTCAGCGTTCGCGGGCCGTGGGGAAGCAGAAAGGTCAGCGTGCCGGAGAGGATCAGCAGCAGGGTCGGGCTGTGAAAGTGGAACTCGGAAATCCGTTGCTCAGTGCGCATCTGTGAATGCGCCACACCACACAGGCCATCGCGCAGCCATGCCTGTTCGCCGGGCAACGGCAGCACCGCCCCCGGCACATGTGCGGCTGACCGCTCATGATGATCAAGGGAAGGGCGGTGCACCGTCATTGTCGTCAGCCTACAGTCGGGTTCAGGCTGTAAAGCCCGGTGATCTGCGCGCTGCCCAGCACATCGGCCGCCGCGATTGCCGCCAGAACGTTAGCGCCGTTCAGCTCACCCGCAACGTTCAGGGTGCTGTTCGCCAGCGCGTAGACGGTGAAGACATAGTGATGCATCAGCTCATCGTTCCACGGCGGGCAGGGGCCGTCGTAGCCGAAATACTGTCCGCTCATCTCCTTATCGCCGGCGAACCACGCGGTGTAATCATTCACGCCGTGGCGCAGGCCGTTCGGCGCTGTCGGGCCGGGTTTGCCGCGTGGAGTTATCGCATCGGACTGGCTGCCGGCTGCAATTTCGCTGACGGATGCCGGGATATCCAGCAGCAGCCAGTGGTAGAAATCGACGCGCGGCAGCGATGCCTCTACCACTTTACCTTCCTGGTTGACGTTATCGCCAACGGACGGGACGTCCGGGTCGTGGCAAACAATCACCAGGGATTGGGTGCCTTCAGGGAGATCCTGCCACGCCAGGTGCGGGTTACGGTTAGCGGAGAGGCGAATGTGATTTTCGCTGTCGGCTACGGCAAAGGCGAATTCACCGGGAATGAGCTGGCCGTCGGTAAAGCTGTCGCTGTGAAGTTTCATGAGTGCTCTCTGTGGTAAGCGGTTGATTGAGATGTCGTTCGGATGGCGATCATCATATCGATAGCGAGGAGTGAAAAACTTCCCAATCCGCTCAATGTTATTTCTTATAGCGTCATTTTGATGGCCAGGGGAGTTTTTTTATGAGTTGCTGAGTTGCTGAGTTGCTGAGTTGCTGAGTTGCTGAGTTGCTGAGTTGGGGAGTTGAGGAGTTGCTGCATGTTTGGCGTCTGGCCTGTCGGTGCAGGGTGGGTTCGCGGACTCGGCGTGAACACGTCCGTGTGGCCTGAGCCTGTAAATAATTCTGTGTAACTGCCCACAGTTAAAGATGGCCGTTCA
>NZ_JACVTS010000035.1:0-34540 GCF_016624545.1 Erwinia sp. S38
TTTTATGAACATATCAAAAACAGGCAATTACACAATTTAAATTACAGGCTCTGTGGCCTCGATTCGCGCATCCCTGCGCTCAACGGTCCGCGAACCCACCCCGCACCGATTGCCAGTAAACTCAGGGTGTCGCTGCCCTCAACAAGACGCAACCAAATCTCTTTCTGATGGCGACCGTTTCGCAGCAAAGCGACACATAAGCCTGAGAGGGAGACCGTGACGGGGAAGATAAGCCGGGTGTCTGCCGCAGGGAGGCGGCAGCCAAGCCCCCAGGCATGGGGTCTATGGCGTCCCGGCGTTCAGCCCCGTCATGGTCTCCCATAACCGAAGCTATCAGCAGCGCCGTCCCTCTGTAATGGTCTCCGTCCTCGATCCCTGAAGCTAAGCTTCTACTGCGAAACGTTCGCCTTCTCCCCAATCCGCACCTCACCAACGCATCATCTGCACCATCACCGTGCGCTCAAACCTTGCAAATAATCCGGCTGAAACGTCAATCCAAGGCAATACCCCTTAGTGGGTAATCAGATTCTCTTATTTTACCGCCTGTTAGGCGGTCAGTAATAAGCCACTCGATTGTTTGTCAATTTCTGGCACGTCAATTGCAAAGATATATCAGTCAGAGTGAAAACTTATTACAAACGCCAGCTCAAACTGGCACTCGGGGATACGAGACGGAGGCAAAATGAACTTAAGACGACTGAAATATTTCGTGAAAATCGTCGATATCGGCAGCCTGACCCAGGCCGCTGAAGTCCTGCATATTGCACAGCCAGCGCTCAGCCAGCAGGTTGCCACGCTGGAAAATGAACTCGACCAGCAGCTGCTGATCCGCACCAAGCGCGGCGTCACGCCGACCGAAGCGGGTAAGATCCTGTATTCCCACGCTCGCACCATTTTGCGCCAGTGCGAACAGGCGCAGCTGGCGGTGGTCAACGCCGGCCAGGTCCTCACCGGGCAGGTCTCTATTGGGCTGGCACCGGGCACGGCCGCCTCTTCGCTGACCATGCCGCTGCTGCAAACGGTACGCGAACAGTTTCCCGAAGTGCTGGTCTATCTGCACGAAAACAGCGGTTCTTCACTAAACGAAAAAGTGATGAATGGACAGCTTGACATGGCGGTACTTTATGACCGTTCCCCAACTGCCGGTATTACCAGCATCCCGCTGCTGAAAGAAGAATTATATCTGGTTGGCACCACCGCCTGCCCAGGCCAGCACGTCGACCTCGCCGCCGTTGCCGAAATGAATTTGTTCCTGCCGCGCGACTATAGTGCCGTACGTAAACGTGTGGATGAAGCCTTCTCCCTGCGCCGCCTCAGTGCCCGAATTATCGGTGAAATTGAGTCCATCGCTACGCTGACCGCCGCCGTTTCCAGCGGAATGGGCGTTACCGTTCTACCGGAGTCCGCCGCACGTGCGCTGGTCACCTCGACTAACGCCTGGATGGCGCGGATCAGCAGCCCGACGCTGAATCTGCCTCTGTCGCTGAATGTTTCTTCCCGCCAGCCGCTGTCACCGTCAGCGCAGGCGGTAAAGAATATTTTACTGTCGCTGCTCAACAGACCGGTCGTTGAAGATCGCGAACTGATGCTGGTTGGTTAATCCCTCTGTGCCGGGCGCGCAGCCGCGCGCCTCACTTCTTCCTTATCGCTAAAAAGCATATAAAACCTCTTTTTATTATTTGTTGCTATCAATTTGCATCCTTAACATGAAGGAAACCAGCAAATAACAGAGGGAGGAAAGCGCGTGAATTTTCAGCAACTTAAAATCATTAAGGAAGCGGCACGCTGCGAGTTTAATCTCACCGAAGTGGCTAACGCGCTGTTCACCTCTCAGTCAGGAGTCAGCCGCCATATTCGCGATTTGGAAGATGAACTGGGGGTAGAGATTTTTATCCGCCGGGGAAAACGCCTGCTGGGGATGACTGAACCCGGCAAAGCGCTGTTGACCATCGCCGAGCGCATTCTCGATGAGGCAGGCAAAGTCCGCCGTCTGGCGGACGTGTTTACCAACGAATCCAGCGGCGTTCTGACTATCGCCACTACCCATACTCAGGCACGCTACAGCCTGCCGAAAGTGATTAAGGCGTTTCGCGCACTCTATCCGCACGTGCGGCTGGAGCTGAATCAGGGATCGCCACAGGAGATTGCTTCCATGCTGGTCGCCGGCGAGGCCGATATCGGCATCGCCAGTGAGCAGGTGGTGAATAATCCGGCGCTGGCGGCGTTCCCGTGGTTCAGCTGGCACCATGCGCTGCTGGTGCCAAAAGGCCACGAGCTGATCCAGCAGCAGCCGCTGACGCTGGCGACCCTCAGCCGCTATCCGCTGATCACTTATCGGCAGGGGATCACCGGACGCTCCCGGGTGGATCGCGCATTCCATGCCGCCAGCCTGAAGCCGGATATCGTCCTTAGCGCCCAGGACTCCGACGTAGTGAAAACCTACGTTGAGCTGGGGCTTGGGGTGGGCATCCTGGCCGACCAGGCCTGCCAGCTGGATGAAAACTCGGATCTGGTTCGCCTTGAGGCGCGACATCTGTTCGAGTCCAACACCGTCTGGCTGGGCCTGAAGCGCGGGCAGCTGCAGCGTAACTACGTCTGGCAGTTCCTGGAGCTGTGCAACGCGAATCTCTCTCTGGAAGAGATCAAGCGCCAGGCGCTGGCACTGAGCAACGAAGAAGAACCGGCTATCGACTTCCAGATCTGATCGCCGCCGTTTCAGCGGCACGGGTCGCCCAAAGAGCATCGCGCAGCCACTTGTGTGCGCGATCACCCTCCAATTGTCGATGCCAGAACGGACGATCGCCCTCCATCCGCGAATACCAGAGCAGGGCGACCGCCAGCTCAACCGCTAATCCAGCCCCAGAAGAGCATTCAGTTCAGCGATTTGCCGTTGCCACTGCTGCTGTAACTCCGGTTTCTGATGTCTGGGCCTGCGCGCCCGATCTTCTGCCAGTTTACTTTCCAGCTCCAGAAGCGCCGTCAGCCAGTGCTCCTCTTCGTTCGTTGCAATGACGGCCGTGGCTACCGGTGTTTTTTCTGGCATTGCGGAATCCGGCACCGGCGTATCGGCCAGCAGGGCGTAAACCGGCGCCAGACTGTGCCACTCCGCCAGCCGCTGCTGATGAATAAGCCAGTATCGGTTGCAGCTCTGCTCAATCAGCATCCGGTCGTGAGAAACCAGCAGTACCGCGCCGCTAAAGGTTTTTAACGTTTCCGCCAGCTCTTCTTTCCCTTCCATATCCAGATGGTTGGTTGGCTCATCCAGCAGCAGCAGCGAGTAGTTTGCCAGCGTCAGCCCGATAAACAGCAGCCTCGAACGCTCGCCGCCGCTCAGCGTGCTGACTTTTTGCTGATGGCGAAGATACGGAAAACCGGCGCCGATCAGCGCCATTTTCCGCTGCTCTTCGGTCAGCGGCGCAAAATTTGCCAGCGCATCCGACAGCGTGTCTTCATCCTGTAGCTGTTGCAGGCTCTGGTCGTAATACCCCGTACGCACTTTGGGATGGAAAATCACCCCATCACTCGCCGTTTCCATTCGGCAATATGACTGCCACAGACGTTGTAGCAGCGAGGATTTTCCGCAGCCGTTACGGCCGATCAGCGCAATACGGTCACCGCTCTTCACCCGGAGCTCACCGACTTCAAACAGCACCGGCGCGCCCGGCGCTGGCCGCACCTGAAAGCCAGAAAATGCCAGCACGCGATCCGCCGGTAAGGCTTCACCGCGAAGCCGCAGCTGCCACTGACTGCCTGCGGTGACATCGGTTTGCTCTTCCTTCATCCGGTCGACCTGCTTTTCCATTTGTTTGGCTTTACGCGCCAGGCCTTCGTTGTCGTAAACGCTGCCCCAGATGGCCAGCCGTTTGGCGCTTCTGGTTACGCGGTCAATCTCCTTCTGCTCGGATTGGCGGCGCAGTGCGTCTGCCGCATCTTTCTCCGCCAGCGCCCGGCGCGCCTGGGAGCAGGGGAGACGGATAAATTGCAGCCGGTTGTCGCGCAGAATCCAGGTACAGTTGGTGACGCTGTCCAGCAGGCTGCGATCGTGGGAAACCAGAACAAAACTGCCGTTCCAGTTTTGCAGAAACTGCTCAAGCCACAGCAGGGTGGGCAGGTCCAGATGGTTGCTCGGCTCATCCAGCAGCAGTAAATCCGGCTGACGGATCAGCGCACGTGCCAGCATCAGCCGCGTATGCTGCCCGCCGCTGAGCGTTCCGGCGGTCAGCGCCCAGCTATGTTCCTCAAAGCCCAGCGTCGCCAGCAGCACTTCGGCCTGCCAGCGTTCCGGCTGATGCAGGCTGCCGGGCAAAGGGTTCTGCACCGCATCGATCAGCGTCGCATCGTGCAATGCCGCAGGAAGATGCTGTTCTACCGTTGCCATAATGCAGTGGTTTGCCAGTGTGATCGTACCGGACAGGGCCGCCAGTTCTCCGTTAAGGATTTTCAGCAGGGTACTTTTTCCGCAGCCGTTATGGCCGATCAGCCCGATGCGGTCGCCTTTCTTCAGGCCGAACGAAATCTCGGTCAGCAAAGGTCCGAAGGCGTTATCGAAGGATAAGGATTGTGCAGATAATAATGTCATGGTGCTTACTCAAGTTTTACAGGCAAAGAGATGCCTCTCGTCAATAAAGCCGACGATAACCGGTAAGCCGGAGGGAAGTTCTCAGATTGTCAGTCAGCTTCGCTCAAGCTGGTTATCGCAGCACGATACCGGTAACGCTTGAGCGGTGACGATCGCTAAGGACGAGTGAAATTAAAAAAACTTCACGGGTCAGCATGGCAATCCTCCTTATGTAGTCTGTGGGTGAATGAGTGGGCTGATTATATTGGGGATTTCCGAATTGTGCCACTGTCGAAAATCCCCGCAGCGGGCCAGTGGGGCGGCAGAGAAAATTTACCAGCGCAGTTTACGGCCGGAATATTCCACAAAATGGTGGCCGCCTTTGCCACGGTAGGCGTCAAACTGGTCGACAATCCCGGTGGCGCTTTCTTCTACGGTCAGCGTGGCATTTTCGCCGCCCATATCGGTTTTCACCCAACCCGGATGAATGGACAACAGCGTCAGCTCCTGCTGCTCCGTCGCTTCCTGCAACCCGCGAGTCAGCATATTCAGCGCGGCTTTACTTGCGGAATAGAGCGGATAGGTTGCGATCTCATTCTCGTTGAGGCTGGAAAGCTCAGAGGTCATCAGCGCCAGCACGCCGGTGCGGTGATTCAGCAGCGGGATAAATTCAGCCGCGGTGCGAACGGGGGAAATGGCATTGGTTAACAGCAGCTGAATAATCTCTTCATCACTCGCCTGATGAATGTCCTGATGGTCGGGGCCAAACACGCCTGCATTGATAAATATCAGATCAAAATGGTGGGCGGAAAGCGTGTTTTTGACCGCTTCCCGGGCTGCGGATTGATTGATGTCCAGTGTGACCCATTCCACCGCTGCGGGGCTCTTTTCCGGAACCGCCCCTCGTGTTGTTGCCGTTACCTGCCAGCCACGCTTTACCAGTACGTCCACCACACCCAAACCGATGCCGCGTGAAGCGCCGACGATCAATGCTTTTTTAGAATCAGTCATATTCATCCTTTTATTTAATGCATTAACGTTAAGTTATCGCGTTGATTGCGTTCGAACGTGCGTTTCAGTATGGGTCAGCCTGCCGCAGGCAACAATGGACAGGTGTGCGATCTGCCCTGTTGGCGAGGTTTATTGTGAAGATGCTGCCATCGATCGCGCATTCCATGCCGCCAGCCTGAAGCAGGCTATCGAGGTCCGGAATCGATCGTAACGTCTTCGGCACGACACACTTCCCGCAGGCAGTCGCGCAGCCAGGCGTGTGCGCGATCGCCATCCATTCGCGGATGCCAGATCATCGATATTTTCATGGTCAGCGGCGGGAGGGGAAGGGGCAGGATGACGGTGCCGTGGCGCAGGTTCTGCGTGTAGCGCAACGGCACGGTGGCAATCAAATCCGATCCCCGTGCCAGCGCAATCGCGGCGGAAAAACCGTCAACAATCGCGATAATATCCCGTTCAAGGCCCAGCGCTGCCAGCGCCTCATCCGCTCTGCCTTTCAGCTCACCGCTGCGCCCGGTCAAAATATGTTCCCCTGCGGCATAGCGCGCCACGGTCAGCGGAACGTCCGCCAGCGGATGGCCTTCCCGCACCACCGCAATCAGCCGATCCTCAAACAGCAGACGGGTACGCAGTTCCGGCCCGGCTTCGGCGTCTACTACGCCAGTGACCAGATCGACGCTGCCGTCGCGCAGCGTCTGACTGCTGCGGGTCAGCTTGGGCACAAAGCGCAGCCGCACCCCGGGTGCTTCCCGGCGTACGCGGGCAACCAGCGCCGGGCCAAAGTTTTCCACAAAGCCATCACGGGTTTGCAGGGTGAAAATGCGATCCAACGTCGCCAGATCCAGCGCCGCCGCGGGGCGCAGCGCCGCTTCCGCCTCATCGACCAGGCGGGCAATATGCTGGTTTAGCTCCAGCGCGCGCGGCGTTGGCACCAGCCCGCGTCCGGCGCGCACCAGCAGCGGATCGCCGGTCACCTGCCGCAGACGTGCCAGCGAGCGGCTCATGGCGGAGGGGCTGAGCTGCAATCGGCGTGCGGCGGCCGCCACGCTGCCTTCGCTGAGCAGCGCATTGAGGGTAAAGAGGAGGTTCAGATCGGGTTTGCTCATACGCTGATGTTAGCACAGCGCAACAATGAGATGGCGTTACATGCACGAATAACCTGCAATTCGTGCATCTTCCGCCTTATCAGCAACGGGTTTAGGCTGCGGGTAAATCAATATGGAGAGGCATCCATGAGCCAGACCTGTTATCAATCTTCACCTTATTCATCCGCCGCGCTCTGCGCGCTGGCGCTGACCACCATGCTCTCCTCTATGAGCAGCAGCATCGCCAACATCGGCCTGCCCGCGCTTGCGGCGTTCTTTCACGCCTCGTTTTCCCAGGTCCAGTGGGTGGTACTGACATACCTGCTGGCGGTGACCGGTTCGGTGCTGGCAATGGGCTGGCTGAGCGATCGCTTTGGCCGCCAGCGACTGCTGGCCGCAGGTGTGCTGCTGTTCACTTTAGCTTCGCTGGCCTGCGGGCTGGCCGGTCACCTCGGCTGGCTGATTGCCGCGCGGCTGATCCAGGGGCTGGGGGGCGCAATCATGCTGGTGAACAGCCTCGCGCTGGTGGTGCAGGTGGTTCCGGCCGATCGCAGCGGGCGGGCAATGGGCGTGATGGGATCGCTGTCGGCGCTCGGCACCGCGATGGGACCGGCGTTTGGCGGCGTGCTGGTGGCGGCGTTTGGCTGGCGGGCGCTGTTTTTGATTAATCTGCTGCCCGGCCTGCTGCTGTGGTTGCTGATCCGGCACAGTCTGCTGTCGCCGAAGGGTTCCGCTTCTGACAAGGCAGGTGAAACCGCAGCAGTAACCACCGCGAAAGCCGGAAGTCCGGCATCGGTAATGCCAGCAGACACGGCAGCCATAGATCGTTCAGGCGCAACGGCTGATGCAGGCGTCATGCCACCTTCACCGTCAACGGCGGGGAGTAAGCTGAATCCGCTGCTGCGCCAGCGGGCGCTGATTGCCGGGCTGCTGCTCAGCCTGGTGGTGGCGGCGGTGATGATGACCACGATGGTGGTTGGGCCGTTTTATCTTGCCGCTGGCCTGCATCTCAGCCCGCGTCAGAGCGGTATGCTGATGGCGCTGGGGCCGCTGGTTGCCGTAGCCACGGGTCTGCCCGCCGGGCAGCTGGTGGATCGCATTGGTTCGCCCCGAGCCACCGCGTGTAGCCTGCTGGCGGTGGCGGCCGGATGCGGGCTGCTGACCGAACTGCCGCAGGCGATGGGCCGCAGCGGCTATGCCATCGGACTGATGCTGCTGACGGCAGGTTATGCGTTATTTCAGGCAGCCAACAATACCGCATTGCTGAAAGGGGCCGATCCGGCGCGGCGCGGGCGGGTTTCCGGCATGCTGAATCTGAGCCGCAATCTGGGATTTATCGCCGGTGCAGGGCTGATGGCGACAGTTTATGCCACGGCGGGGCGGGATCTTCCCGCGGTGGATGCGGCTTCGCGCGGGCTGAGCGTCACTTTTGGTCTGGCCGCCGGGATGGTATTGCTGGCGCTGATTGTCGTCCGGCCATGGCGAAATTCGCCCACGGCATAAAATTTCGTTTCGCCATCGAAAACCCTTTTCCGGGCGTATCCCTGCGCCGCATAGCGCAGCATACATTGCTCGCTCTCCGCTACATTGGATAACAGAGGATCGATAACCTATTCAGGAGTTGCCATGTTTGCATCACGTTTACGGGACGCCACCCTGCTGCGCCAGCAGGCCTTTTATGCCGGAGCCTGGCAGGGCGCGATTAATGGTGAAACGCTGCCGGTGATTAACCCGTCCAGCGGTGAAGTGCTCTGTACCATCCCTGCACTGGGTGCCGAAGAGACTCAGCGGGCGATTGACTATGCGGAAGCGGCACGCAAAAGCTGGGGCAAAACCACCAATGCCTCCCGCGCGCTTCTGCTGGAGAAATGGCATCAGCTGATCCTCGATAACGCTGACGATCTGGCGGTGATCATGACCGCCGAGCAGGGCAAGCCGCTGGCGGAAGCCAAAGGCGAAGTGCTCTACGGTGCCGGTTTCGTCAAGTGGTTTGCCGAAGAGGCGCGCCGCATCTACGGCGATACCATCCCCGCGCCGAGCGAAGATCGCCGTATTCTGGTGCTGAAGCAGCCGGTAGGCGTCGCGGCGGCCATCACGCCGTGGAACTTCCCGATTGCGATGATCACCCGTAAAGTCGCACCGGCACTGGCGGCGGGATGCCCGATTATCGTCAAGCCTTCCGAACTGACGCCGCTGTCGGCGCTGGCTCTGATTGAGCTGGCCCAGCGGGCCGGTATTCCGGCAGGTGTGCTACAGGTGGTGACCGGCCTGCCGAAAGAGATTGGCGAAACGCTGACCGGCAGCCGCACGGTGCGGAAAATCTCCTTCACCGGGTCCACCCGCGTGGGCCAGCTCCTGATGCAGCAGAGCGCCGACAGCCTCAAGCGCCTGAGCCTGGAGCTGGGTGGCAACGCGCCGCTCATCGTCTTTGACGATGCCGATCTCGATATCGCCATCAGCGGTATTATGATCAGCAAGTTCCGCAACGCCGGTCAGACCTGCGTCTGTGCCAACCGCATTCTGGTGCAGCGCGGCATCTATCCGCAGGTGGTGGAGCGCCTGCTGACCGAGGTGGCGAAGCTGAAGGTCGGTGACGGCTTCGCCGACGGCAGCACCATCGGCCCGCTGATCAACGCGGCGGCGGTAGCAAAAGTGAATGCCCATATTTCCGATGCCGAACAGCTTGGTGCGACGGTGCTGACCGGCGGCGTCAGCAGCGGCGATGGCACCTTTGTTGCGCCAACGGTTCTGGGTGACGTCACCACGCAAATGCGTATTGCCCACGAGGAAACTTTCGGCCCGGTTGCGCCGCTGTTTATTTTTGATACGGAAGAGGAAGCGATTAATATGGCGAACGATACGCCATTTGGTCTGGGTGCTTACTTCTTCACCGAAAATATACGCCGCGCATGGCGAGTCGGCGAAGCGCTGGAATTCGGAATGGTCGGATTTAATACAGGTTCCGTCTCGCTTGAGGTTGCGCCGTTTGGCGGCATAAAACTCTCGGGAATAGGCCGCGAAGGCTCCCGTTACGGTATTGAAGAATATCTGGAATCCAAGGCGTTCCATTTCGGCAGCTTGTAAATACTTTTTTTTAAATTCTTCGACGAAGCCCGCACCCCAAAATGGTGCGGGCTTTTTTATTTGTGATGGCTATCACTTAATCAAAATCAATATTGGCATTGCTCTTCTCTGGTGCAGTTTTAGTACCAGAATCACCATCATGGTGCGTTCATTTTGTGATGAAAATCATCTATTTAAATAGTCGGTTTAACTGTAAAAAATACCCCGCTATTACGGCACAAAATTTTTTTGACGTCTGTTTTACGCATTTTTATTTTTTAGCTGACTGGCATACTTTCTGCATTACTTAATACAAAGGCGAATAACCAAAGCCGAAAACATTGTTAGTCAGCCAGCCAGATAAGGCGCCGATAAATAATCTTCCGGCCCGATCTGAATAAGGATTCAACATGCTAAGTTTTGACCCGGAAAAAATAGCATTACCCGCAGGGCACTACATTAACGGCCAGCATCAGGCCGGAGAAGGCAGTGCGCTGCTGGTGAATCGTCCTTCCGACGGCCTGCCTGCCGGGCAGCTGTATGAAGCCGACGCGCAGAAGGTGGATGAAGCAGTCAGCATTGCGGATCGCTCGGTGCGCGAAAGCGGCTGGGCCAGCTGCCCGCCGCGCCAGCGCGGTGCGGTACTGCGGCGCTGGGCCGACCTAATCGCCAGCGACACCCAGCTGGCGCAGCTGGAATCGCTGGGATCGACCCGCCCGATCAGCGACGTGATTAACCATGAAATCCCGTTTACCGCCGAAGCCATTCGCTTCTATGCCGAATGTGCCGATAAATACAGCGGCGATGTGCTGCCAACCCGCGATGCCAGCCTTGGCATGCTGGTGCCGGAACCTTACGGCGTGATCGGGGCGATTACCCCGTGGAACTTCCCGCTGTCAATGGCGTCCTGGAAATGCGGCCCGGCGCTGGCAGCAGGAAATGCCGTGGTGCTGAAACCGTCCGAGCTGACGCCGTTCTCTACCGTGCGTATGGCCGAGCTGGCCGTGCAGGCGGGCCTGCCCGCGGGCGTACTGAATATCGTGCAGGGCGGTGGTGCTGTCACCGGCAGCGCGCTGGTCGCCCACCCGCTGGTGCGCAAAGTCTCCTTTACCGGTTCGACCGCCACCGGGGCGCGCATTATGAGCGACGCCGCGTTTAACGGCATGAAGCCGGTGACCCTCGAACTGGGCGGCAAAAGCCCGCAGCTGGTGTTTGACGACGCGGGCGATATTGATGAAGTCGCCGGACGTATTTTGCGCGGCTTTACCGCCAACGGCGGCCAGGCCTGCGTGGCCGGTACACGGCTTATCGTCCAGCGCGGTATCGCCGATGCGCTGGTCAGCAAACTGATCGAACTGTGCCAGTGCTTCCGTCCCGGTGTGACCTGGGATGAGAACAGCCGCTACGCGCCGATGATTGATGCCCGCCAGGCAGCGAAAGTGGCCTCGGTGGTGAGTAGCGCGCGCCAGCAGGGTGCCGAAGTGCTGGTCGGTGGTGAACGTTTTGCCGATACCGGCGAAGGCTACTTCTGGCAGCCCACGCTGCTCAGCGCCGTCAGCAACGATAACCCGGCGGTGCAGGAAGAGATCTTCGGGCCGGTACTGACCGTGCAGATCTTCGACGACGAAGCCGAAGGCCTGGCGTTGGCATCACACCCGACCTACGGACTGTGCGCCGGGGTGCATACCAAAAATATTGACCGCGCCCTGCGCGCGATGCGCGGAATCGCCGCCGGTACGGTGTGGATCAACCGCTACGGTCGCTCCGGCGACTTCATTATCCCAACCGGTGGCTTCCACGGCTCCGGCATTGGCAAGGATTTAGGTCGCCAGGCGTTTGAAGCCTGCCAGCGCTATAAAAGCGTGCTGATCGACTTCTGAAACCCTTAACTCAACACCGAACTCTGAAGAGGTAGCGTAATGGCTGTGTTCAAACCGAAATTTATCACCTTCGACTGCTACGGCACGCTGATCAACTTCGATATGGCCGGTGCAGCTGCCGCCATCTTCGCCGATCGCATCAGCCCCGAGCGGATGAGGGCGTTCACCGACGACTTCTCATCCTACCGTCAGGATGAAGTGCTCGGCGCGTTTAAGCTCTATCCGCTGGTGGTCGCAAACGCGCTGTTCCGCACCGCAAACAAGTGGGGCGTGGAATGCACCCAGGCCGACTGCGACGCGGTTATGACGGCCTGCGCCACCTGGGGTCCGCATCCTGATGTCCCGGCTGGTTTGGCGAAAGTGGCGAAGGAATTCCCGCTGGTGCTGCTGACCAACTCCACCGATGAACTGATTAAAAACCATATCCCACGCCTGGGTGCGCCAATCCATATGACCATCACGGCGGAAGAAGTGGGGGCCTACAAGCCGCAGATGAAAGGCTTTGAGTACATGCTCAACAAGCTGAACTGTGGACCGGAAGAGATCCTGCACGTCTCCAGCAGCCTGCGCTATGACCTGATGACCGCGTATGACCTGGGCATTAAAAACAAAGTGTTCGTTAACCGCGGGCACGGACCGGCCAACCCGGCCTATGAATACACCGAAATCAGCGATATTGGCGGTCTTCCGGGCGTTGTAGGGCTGTAAGGCACAGAGGAACAGGCGATGAAACTGGAATCATTCTGGCAGGCAACCGCACCCGAGTTTACCGGTGCGACCGTTGGCGACTTACCGGCCACGGCGGATGTGGTGGTGATTGGCGGCGGCTTTACCGGCATCTCTGCCGCGCTGAATCTGGCGCGCAGCGGCGTTAACGTGGTGGTGCTGGAAGCGGGGCAGGTGATGAGCCAGGCTTCGGGCCGCAACGGCGGCCACTGCAATACCGGCGTGGCGCAGAACTTTTCTGCGCTGGTGGCAAGCCAGGGCGTTGAGCAGGCGACCCGCTACTATCGCGCCTTCGCTGACGCGGTGGACTACGTGCAGAGCGTGGTGGTGGATGAGCAGATCGACTGCGATTTTCGCCGCTGCGGCAAGCTGAAGCTGGCCAGCAAAGCGTCGCATCTGCCGTCGCTGGTCGCAGCCTGCGAGATGATGAAGCGCCATGTTGACCCGGATGTGGAAATTCTCAGCCGCGAGGATGTGCGGCGTGAAATTGATTCACCCGATTTTCACGGTGGCCTGCTGCAGCAGCACGGCGGCCAGATGCATATGGGTAAATTTGGCGTCGGGCTGGCGGAAGCCGCCGCGCGCGCCGGGGCAGCCATCTATCCGCACACCGCGGTGACCGGACTGACCCGACTTAACGGTTATCGCCACCGTGTCAGTACCGCGAAGGGCGACATCGTGGCAGAAAAAGTGCTGATGGCCACCGGTTGCTCCAACATCGGTCCGTTTGAATGGTTCCAGCGCCGCATTATTCCGGTGGGCAGTTTCGTCGTGGTGACTGCCCCACTGGAAGAACGCGTGCTGAACCGCCTGCTGCCGGGCGATCGCACCTATGTGACCTCGCTGAATCTGGGCAACTACATGCGTACCACTGCCGACCGTCGTCTGGTGTTTGGTGGCCGTGCACGCTTCGCCATTAGCAGCCCGACCTCCGATGCCCGCAGCGGCGATGTACTGAAGGCCGGTATGCAGAAGATGTTTCCTTCCCTCGGTCATGTGCCGATCGACTACTGCTGGGGCGGACTGGTGGATATGACCGCCGACCGCCTGCCGCACGCGGGGGAACACGAAGGGGTGTTCTACTCGCTGGGCTACAGCGGTCACGGTACGCAGATGTCGGTGTGGATGGGGCGGGTGATGGCCGACCTGGTAGCAGAAAAGGCCAACAACAATCCATGGCAGCGCAGCAGCTGGCCCGCGGTTCCCGGCTACTTTGGGAAACCGTGGTTCCTGCCGGTAGCAGGCCTGTATTACAAGGCTAAGGATCGGCTCTCCTGATGACCACCGGTTTGGGCCGCGCAGTGTCGCCGCCCGAATCAGGCAGGTTATCGCAGATTAACAACGCTTTAGGGGTGTACTGATGAGTAAATTTCGCAAAGAATTTAGCCATGCCAACCCGTCCTTAACCCAGGCCATTACGGATGTGTCTCTCTCTCGCCGCAGCATGATGAAACTGCTGTCGGCGGGCGCGGTGATGAGCACCGGCCTGATTGGCTTCCCGGAGTTCAGCTATGCGGCCGAAACCCCGGTACTGGGCGGCAAGCTGCGTGCAGCGGTCGCTAATGCCTCGGCCAGCGACACGCTCGATCCGGCCAAAGGCAGCAACAGCGGCGACTACTGCCGTCTGTTTATGTTCTACAGCGGCCTGACCGAACTGGATAAAGACCTGAAGGCGCAGCCTGCGCTGGCGGAAAGCATTGAAAGCAGCGACGGTCTGACCTGGCAGGTGAAACTGCGCCAGGGCGTGACCTTCCACAACGGCAAGGCGCTGACCGCAGAAGACGTGATTTACTCCCTGAGCCGCCATAAAGATCCGGCGGTGGCGTCAACGGCCATCACCCTGGCCGGACAGATGAAAGAATTCAAAGCGGTCAGCCCGTCTGAAGTGCAGATCGTGCTGGAGCAGGCCAACTTCGACCTGCCGTCAATTCTGGCGACCAGCTCCTTCCTGATCGTACCGGACGGCACCAAAGACTTTACTAAAGCCATCGGTACCGGTCCGTTCACCCTGAAAGAGTTCCAGCCGGGTGTGCGCACCGTCGGCAGCAAAAACAAAAATTACTATAAGCCGGGCCTGCCGCGCCTGGACGAAGTGGAACTGATGGGCGTGACCGATCCGGCCGCGCGCGTGAATGCCCTGATGTCCGGCGATCTGCAAATGGTGTCGACCCTGTCGGCCAACGACGTCAAGCGCCTGAAGCAGAACGGCAAGTTCAACGTGCTGGAAAGTAAATCCGGCATGTACAGCGACCTGATCATCCGCACCGATACCACCCCGGGCAATAACGCCGACTTCGTGCTGGCGATGAAGTATCTACAGCCGCGCGAAATGATCGTCAAAACCGTGCTGCAGGGCTTCGGCGATGTCGGTAACGATACTCCGGTTCCGCCGTGGCATCCGATGTTCAACAAAGAGCTGCCGCAGCGTCCGCTGGATATCGACAAAGCGAAGTTCCACCTGAAAAAAGCCAACATGGTCGGCGCGAAAGTGGAAATCATCACCACGCCGAACATCGAAGGGGCCGTTGAGGGTGGCCAGCTGATCCAGCAGATTGCCCGCTCGGCCGGTCTGAACGTCTCCGTGCGTCGCGTGCCGTATGACGGCTACTGGTCATCACACTGGATGAAAGATCCGGTGGGTTACGGCTCGGTCAACCCGCGCCCGACGCTGGATATGCTGTTCTCCCAGTTCTACCTTTCCACCGCGCCGTGGAACGAGTCCGGTTGGAAAAACGAGCAGTTCGACCAGCTGGTGGCCGCCGCGCGTGGCGAAAGCGACCAGGGCAAACGCAAGCAGATGTATGGCGACATGCAGAAGCTGGTGTATGACAACTGTGGCACGCTGATCCCGGCCTTTATCAGTTCGATGGACGGCTGTAGTAACAAAGTGAAAGGGGTTGAGGCCTGGCCGTCAGGAATGATGATGGGCTATCGCTTCCACGAGTTTGCCTGGCTCGCTTCCTGATATGGAGAACGGCGATGAATCGGTACATTTTCAAACTGATATTCCGGCGCGTAGGGTCGGGTTTTCTTACGCTGCTGATCGTCTCAATGCTGGTGTTCTTTATCACCAGCATGCTGCCGGGCGATGCAGCACAAATGATCCTTGGCCAGTCAGCTACCCCGGAAACGGTGGCGGCGCTGCGCCAACAGCTGGGTCTGGATCAGCCGCTGATTGCGCGTTACTTCGGCTGGCTGGCCGGAATGCTTCAGGGCGATTTTGGTACCTCGTTCGCCAGTAATCTGCCGGTCAGCCAGCTGGTGTCGCAGCGTATTCCGGCGACCTTCCAGCTGGCGGCCACCACCACCGTGGTGTCGGTGCCGGTGGCGCTGTTTATCGGCATCACCGCAGCCATGAAACGCGGTTCGATGCTGGACCGCGCGTTAGTGGTCGGCACCATGTCGGTGGTGGCAGTACCGGAGTTTTTGGTGGCGACCGTTGCCGTGCTGATTTTTGCGGTGAAGTTACAGTGGGTCCCGGCGATGTCGCTGGGTTCCACCCACCAGGATTTCCTTGGTTTCCTGCGCACCTTCGCGCTGCCGGTGGTGACGCTGTGCTGCGTAGTGGTGGCACAGATGGCGCGTATGACCCGCGCCGCCATCGTCAACCAGATGGACAGCCCTTACCTGGAAATGACCCTGCTGAAAGGTGTTTCGCCGCTGCGCGCCATGCTGCGGCACGCGCTGCCTAATGCCGTAGGGCCGATTGCCAACGCCATCTCGCTGAGCCTGTCCTATCTGTTCGGCGGGGTAATCATTATCGAAAGCATCTTCAGCTATCCTGGCGTCGCCAGCCAGCTGGTGGATGCGGTAAGCAACCGCGATCTGCCCGTGGTCCAGCTGTGCGTGATGTTCTTCGCTTGCTGCTACCTGGTGCTGCTGCTGGCCGCGGATGTGCTGACCATTGCGTTTAATCCTAAGTGGAGGGGCTGATGAACACACTCACGCTGCCGTGGCGCTTCTTTCAATCTCTCAACATCAGCGGCCGCATTGGCCTGCTGATCGCCCTGTTCTGGATCGTTATGGCGATATTCGGTGGCTCGCTGGCCCCGCATAACGTCGAGGATATCGGTGCCGGTCCGCTGTTTGGCGATATCAGCCGGGAGTTCTGGTTTGGCACCGACTATCTGGGCCGCGATATCTTCAGCCGCGTGCTGGTTGGCGCACGCTACTCGATTGGCCTGGCGCTGACGGCCGCCGTTCTTGCCAGCCTGGTGGGTACGCTGCTGGCGCTGCTGGCTGCGGTCGCCGGTCGCTGGCTGGAAGAGGTGCTGGGCCGTATCAACGATGCGATGCTGGTGCTGCCGGGGAAAATTCTGGCGCTGATGATCGTTGCGGTGTTCGGTTCATCGCTGCCGATGCTGATCCTGACGGCGGTGATCACCTACTGGCCGGGTGCCTACCGTATTGCCTACGCCATGGCGTCCAGCCTGCGTTCAATGGACTACGTGCAGGCATCAAGACTGCGCGGCGAGAGCCGCCTTTACGTGGCGATCCACGATATTTTACCGAATATGCTGCACCCGATGCTGACTGACTTCGGCCTGCGTTTTGTCTACATCGTGCTGATGCTCAGCGGCCTGAGCTTCCTCGGCCTGGGCGTGCAGCCGCCGTATGCCGACTGGGGCACGCTGGTGCGTGAAAATCTTCAGGGGCTGTTTGACGGCTCCCCGGCGGTGCTGATGCCAGCGGTGGCGATTGCCAGCCTGACTATCAGTGCCAATCTGTTTATCGACAGCCTGCAGGCAATGCGCCCGCTGACGCTGGCTAAGGGGACCGCATGAATATTACGCCACACAGCGCCACGCCGATGGTGTCCGTCGAAAACCTGAAGGTGACGGCCAACAGCGACGACGGCCGGGAAATCACCCTGGTTTCCGATATTCGTTTTACCGTACAGAAAGGGGAAGTGCTGGCGCTGATCGGTGAGTCCGGCTCCGGCAAAACCACCATCGCGCTGGCGCTGATGGGCTATGCCCGCCACGGCTGCCAGATCGCCGGCGGTACCGTGCACGTGGCCGGCACCGACGTCACCTCGCTCACGCCATCCCAGCTTTGCCAATTTCGCGGAAATAAAGTCGCCTATATCGCACAGAGCGCGGCGGCCTCGTTTAACCCGGCGATGAAAATTATGGACCAGGTGGTGGAACCGGTCGTCATCCACGGGGTGATGAAGCGCGCCGATGCTGAGAAAAAAGCGGTGGAGCTGTTCCGCGAGCTGGCACTGCCGAACCCGGAAACCATCGGCGAGCGCTATCCGCACCAGGTCTCGGGCGGCCAGCTGCAGCGCCTGATGACCGCGATGGCGCTGATCAGCGACCCGGACGTGGTGATCCTCGATGAACCCACCACCGCGCTGGATGTGACTACCCAGGTGGAAGTGCTGAAAACCTTCCGCCGCGTGGTGCGCCAGCGCGGCACCACCGCCATCTACGTCAGCCACGATCTGGCGGTGGTGGCGCAGATGGCCGATAAAATTCTGGTGCTGCTGAAGGGCAATATCGCCGAATACGGCACCACCGAGCAGCTGCTGCGTGCGCCGCAGGCCGAGTACAGCCATCAGCTGCTGGAAGCCGCCCGGCAGAAACCACGCCTTAGCCCGTGGCTGTCGGCCAGCGAAGCCGAGCAGCCGCTGTTGCAGGTACGCGAGCTGTCGGCGGGCTATGGTCCGCTGGACGCCGAGGGCCAGCCGAAAGTGAAAATTTTGCAGGATATCAACTTCAGCCTGTACCGCGGCCAGGCCATCGGTATTATCGGTGAGTCCGGATCGGGGAAAACCACCCTGGCCCATGCGATTGCCGGGATGAACAAGCCCTGCGGCGGCCACATTCTGTTTAACGGTCACTATATCGAAGGCGATATGCACAAGCGGCCGGAAAACGAGCTGCGTCGCATTCAGTATGTGTTCCAGATGGCCGATACCGCGCTGAACCCGGCGCACAGTATTGAAACCATCCTCAAGCGGCCGCTGAAACTGTTCCACGGCCTGCGCGGCCCGGCGCTGGAGCGCAGAATGCTGGAGCTGCTGGATCTGGTTCGCCTGCCGCGCAGCGTACTGTGGCGTCGTCCGTGGTCGCTCTCCGGCGGTCAGAAGCAGCGCGTGAACCTTGCGCGCGCGCTGGCGGCCGAACCGGACCTGATCCTCTGTGACGAGGTGACATCCGCGCTGGATACCGTGGTTGCGGCGGCGGTGCTGGATCTGATCACCGAGCTGCGCCGTGAGCTGGGCCTGTCGGTGTTGTTTATCAGCCATGATTTGCACGCCGTTCGTTCAGTGTGTGACGAGATTATCGTGGTGAAAAATGGCCGCATGGTGACGCAGGTCGCGCGTGAAGATTACGACAAGCCATCCACCGAGCTGTACTACGAGCGGCTGAAGCGCGCAGTGCCGGAACTGCGCCAGGGCTGGCTGGATGAGCACGAAGAGAGCGATATCGCGCTCTGAATGATGACCGACAGCGCGGTGGTCTGAACAGGCAATACCTGTATCAGGCCATCGCCGCTAACGTGACTGATTGATTGCGGGGAGAGTCCATCGTTGAGGACGCCCCGTTAAACCACTTTTTTAGAGGTAACAGAGAACATGCCCGCACCGATACGATACGTACAGGACAGTCCTTACTTCCCGCCGGAAGTGGATGTGGTGGTGATCGGCGCCGGTATTGCCGGAGCGGCCGCCGCCTACGAGCTGGCCAAAAAAGGCGTCAGCGTGGTGCTGATTGAAAAGGGCCTGGTCGGCGGCGAACAGTCGAGCCGCAACTGGGGCTGGTGCCGTCAGCAGAACCGCGACGAGCGCGAGCTGCCGCTGATCATTTATGCCCTACAGCGCTGGGATGAGCTGGCGGGTGAAACCGGCGAAGAGCTGGGTTTCCGCCGCAGCGGGCTGGTTTACGCCTCCCGTAATCAGGACGATATCAACGCCTGGGAAAAGTGGAACCAGATGGCGAAAACCTACGGCTTCAGCAGTGAAATTCTCACCGCCGCCCGTGCCAAAGAGATGACGCCGGGCAGCACCACCGCCTGGCTGGGCGGCGTGCATTCGCCGACCGACGGCCACGCCGAACCGTCGCTGGCGGCACCCGGCCTGGCCATTGCCGCGCAGAAGCTCGGCGCGAAAGTGTTTCAGCAGTGCGCGGTGCGCGGGCTGGATATTTCCGGCGGGCGCGTTAGCGGCGTGTGGACCGAGCGCGGGCTGATTAAAACCGGCCGGGTGATCTGCGCGGGCGGGGCCTGGACCTCAATGTTCTGCCGCCGCCACGGTATCGATCTGCCGCTCGGCAACGTGATCGGCACTGCGTTCCGCACTAAACCGATTGAGCAGGCGATTGCGCTGCCGCTGTATACCCCGGGCTTCGCCTGTCGCCCGCAGATGGACGGCAGCTACACCATGTCGGTCTCCGGCCGTGGTCGTCTGGAGCCGGGCGCACAGGGGCTGCGCTATGCCCGCCAGTTCTATCCGACCTTCAAGGCGCGGCGCAAAAACCTGACGCTTAATCTGGGCCTCAGCCCGTTCTTCAACGGCCCGGAAGCGTTCGGCCGCTGGCAGATGGACGGCACCTCGCCGTTTGAAAAAATCCGCATTCTCGACCCGCGCCCGGATATGGCGATGGTGCAGGAAGGCATCGACGCCATGCGTAAAGAGTACCCGGCGATGGGCAAAATCCAGCTGGAACAGGCGTGGGGCGGCATGATTGACAGCACGCCGGACGCGGTGCCGGTCATTTCTCACGTCGGTAAACTGCCGGGGCTGATTATCTCGGCGGGCTACAGCGCGCACGGCTTCGGTATCGGGCCGGGGGCAGGCCGCCTGGCTGCCGATCTTGCCAACGGCGATACACCGATTGTGGATGCGACCCCGTATCGCTATGAGCGACTGGTTGACGGTTCCGGCCTTAACGCGCCGGGCATGATGTAAGGAACGACGATGACAATTGAATTCGTAGCGATGAATGAAACCCATCTGGATGCCGCCTTTGCGCTGACCCAGAGACTCAAGTGGCCGCACCGCCGCGCCGACTGGCAGCAGGCGCTGCTGCTGGGGGAAGGGATCGTGGCGCAGGAAAATGGCGAAGTGATTGGCACCATCCTCTGCTGGCGCTGGGGGCGTGACTATTCCACCCTTGGGCTGGTGATCGTTGACGATGCCCAGCAGGGCCGCGGCATTGGCCGCCAGCTGATGCAGATGGGAATGGATAAACTGGCGGGCAGCAACATTCGCCTGCACGCCACCGAAGCGGGTAAGCCGCTGTATGAAAAACTCGGTTTTGTTGCCACCGGGCACATTGAGCAGCATCAGTGCCGCGAGCTGCCGATGGTTAGCGCCCCGGCCTGCGCGCCCGGCCAGCGGCTGCGTGCTGCGGCACCTCAGGATGCCGCACTGCTGACCGCGCTGGACCGCCAGACGCTGGGCCAGCATCGTCCGCTGCTGATTGCCAACCTGCTGGACAGCGCCGAGCGTTTCCTTGTATTGGAAGAGAACGGTGCGCCTGCCGGTTTCGCCTGCCTGCGCCGCTTCGGTCACGGCTATGCGATTGGTCCGGTGGTGGCCCGCAGCGCACAGAGCGCGAAGGCGCTGATCGGTGAACTGCTCAGCGGCGTCAGCGGCCAGTTTGTGCGCATCGATACCGATCGTGCAACGGGCCTGGGGCCGTGGCTGAACGAGCTGGGGCTGGGGGAAGTGGACGCCCCGGTCACTATGTATAAAGGGGACGTCTGGCAGCCGGAAAGCGGCGGCATGCAGGCGTTCGCGCTGATGACGCAGGCGATGGCGTAATGAATATTGTTTATAAATCGGAGCCCGAACGCGGCCGTAAGTGGGCCTCTCTGCTGGCGGAACTGGCACCCGGTGCCAGCTTCCGCCAGTGGCCGGAGGTAGGTAACGCCGAAGAGGTGGAGTACCTGGTGGCCTGGCAGCCGCCGGAAAACATCATGCAGCAGTTTCCTAATCTGAAGGTGCTGTTCTCGGTGGGTGCCGGAGCGGATCAGTTTGATTACGCCAGCCTGCCGCCGTCACTGCCGGTGGTGCGGATGATCGAGCCGGGACTGACGCAGGGGATGGTGGAGTACGTGACTTTTGCCGTGCTCGGCCTGCACCGCGATATGCCGCGCTACCTGCAACAGCAGCGCGAGGAAATCTGGCAGGCGCACAGTATGCGATCCGCTGCCGACTGCCGCATCGGCGTGATGGGGCTGGGCAACCTCGGCGAGGCGGTGCTGAAACCGCTGGTGGCGATGGGCTTTGACTGCGGCGGCTGGAACCGCAGCCCGCGCGATCTGCCCGGCGTCCGCTGCTGGACCGGTGAAGCGCAGCTGAGTGAGTTCCTGGCGCGCACCGATATTCTGATCTGCCTGCTGCCGCTGACAGCCAGTACCGAAGGCATTCTGAACGCCGACCTGTTCCGCCAGCTGCCGCGTGGTGCTTCGCTGGTTCAGGTGGGGCGGGGACCTCAGCTCGATCACGACGCACTGCTGGCTGCGCTGGATGAACAGCATCTGGCGGCGGCGGTCATCGACGTTACCGTTCCCGAGCCGCTGCCCGCCGGGCATCGCTTCTGGCAGCATCCGCAGATCTGGCTGACGCCGCATATCGCCAGCCAGACCCAGCCGGAAAGCGCCGTGGTTGCGCTGCTGGAGAATATTCGCCGCTTTGAACGCGGAGAAACCATGGTCGGCCTGGTCGACCGGGAAAAAGGATACTGATATGGACATTTCTCAGCTGGTCGCGCTGCGCCGCGATCTGCATATTCACCCTGAACTGGCCTACAACGAGCACCGTACCGCGGCTATCGTCGCCGAATTCCTGGAGGATCTGGGTATTGAGGTGCATCGCGGTATCGGTAAAACCGGGGTGGTGGGCGTACTGAAGCGCGGCAGCAGTACGCGTGCAATCGGCCTGCGTGCCGATATGGATGCGCTGCCGATGAACGATCTCGGCAGCCAGCCGTGGAAAAGCCAGACGGCGGGCGTCTGCCACGCCTGCGGCCACGACGGCCATACGGTGATGCTGCTGGGTGCCGCCGCGCAGCTGGCCGCGAATCCTGATTTTGACGGCACGGTGAATTTTATCTTCCAGCCGGCGGAAGAAGGGCAGGCCGGGGCGAAGGCGATGATCGAAGACGGTCTGTTTACCAGATTTCCCTGCGATGCGGTCTACGCCATTCATAACTGGCCGCAGCTGCCGCTCGGCGTGGTGCAGACCCGACCCGGGCCGATTATGGCGGCCGGAGATGCGTTCAGCATTACCGTTCACGGTGGCGGCGGGCATGCCGCGCAGCCGCAGCTGACGCCGGATACCCTGCTGGCGACCAGCGAGCTGGTGGTGGCGCTGCATACCATCGTCAGCCGCAACCTCGACCCGTGCGATCCGGCTGTGTTAACCGTGACGCGGATCAACGGCGGTTTCTCGCACAATATGATCCCGGCGGAAGCCACGCTCAGCGGCACGGTGCGCGCCTTTGACAGCGCAGTGCAGGACACCATTGAACGCCGCATGCATGAACTGGCCGCCAGTGTGGCCGCCGCGCACTGTCTGACGGCAACGGTGAAATACGAGCGCTACTATCCGGCAACCATTAACAGCGCTGAAGAGGCGGCGGTGGCATTACGCGCTGCGCGTCGGGCGGGGCTGGAACACGGCGAAGCGGTAAAACCTGCGCTCACCTCGGAAGATTTCTCCTTTATGTTGCAGGCGAAACCGGGGGCATATCTGTGGCTTGGCTCCGCCGACAGCCGCCCGCTGCATCATTCAGAATATGATTTTAACGATGCGCTGATCCCTTATGGCATTCGCTGGTTCCGTGCCGTTGTTCAGGAAACGCTCGGCGTAAAAATATAACCGACAGATTAGCCCGAATTACGAAAGTTAATGCTGCTGCCGGTCCATCAACGGCAGCTTACCCCCATGGCTTATTGCGATACTTGGCAAATACAATTTTCACGTCAAAGAGGCAAAGAAATGCATAATTTACTGGCTGAGCAGCAGACATTTTCTGATAACGCACTGTTACTGGATACCCGCGCAGAGAACGTTCCGCGCGGCGTAGTAACCGCACACCCGATTGTGATTGCCAAAGGCAAAGGATCGGAAGTGTGGGATGTGGAAGGAAATCGCTATTTAGATTTCGTTGGTGGTATCGGCGTATTAAACGTTGGCCACAATCACCCGGCGGTAGTGAATGCCGTTACCGAACAGCTGCAGCTGGTTTCCCACGCCTGTTTCCAGGTGGCTGCCTATCCGGGCTATATCGAACTGGCAAAGCGCCTGAATAAATTAGTCGGTGCCGGTGAAGAATTTAAAAGCGTATTTTTCACCAGCGGTGCAGAAGCCGTAGAAAATGCGGTGAAGATTGCCCGCGCACACACTAACCGCCCTGGCGTGATTGCTTTTGACGGTGCCTTCCACGGTCGTACGTTATTAGGCGTGACCCTGACCGGGATGAGCCAGCCGTATAAACAGAACTTCGGTCCGTTCCCGGGCGATGTTTACCGCGTGCCGTTCCCGAATGCCTTCCACAATATTTCCGAAGCGGACTGCTTAAAGGCGCTGGATACCCTGTTCGCGGTGCAGATCCTGCCGGAGCGGGTAGCGGCCATCATTATCGAACCGGTGCAGGGCGACGGCGGCTTCCTGGCGGCGTCCCCGAGCTTTATGCAGGCGCTGCGCGAAATCACTCAACGCCACGGCATTCTGCTGATCTGCGATGAAGTACAGACCGGCTTTGGCCGTACCGGCAAGATGTTTGGTTTCCAGCACACCGGTATTGTGCCGGATCTGGTGACCGTGGCGAAAAGTCTTGGCGGCGGCCTGCCGATTTCCGGCGTGGTCGGTAAAGCGGCGATCATGGACGCACCGACACCGGGTGGCCTGGGCGGCACCTACGGCGGTAACGCGCTGGCCTGCGCGGCCTCGCTGGCGGTACTGGATCTGCTGGAACACGACAACCTGCTCGAGCGCTCCAACCAGCTTGGTGAACACCTGAATGCGCGCCTGCGCCAGCTGGCGGATAAATACGCCTGTATCGGCGAAGTGCGTGGCATCGGCTTTATGCAGGCGGTGGAAATCATCGATTTCGAAACCGGGCAGCCGGATGCGGCGCTGACGCAGAAAATTCTGGATTGCGCCTGCCAGGAAGGCCTGCTGTTAATCAAGTGTGGTCTGCATCGCAATACCGTGCGTTTCCTTGCGCCGCTGGTGACCAGTGATTCGCAGCTGGAAGAAGCGCTGCATATCTTTGATATTGCACTGGCTCGTGCAACGGGTCGACTGGGCTGAACGACAGTTCCTCATTGATATTATTGTATTTATTGATAATAACGGCTGGATGGTATGGCACGGTAAATCGCTGGCGTAAGTTGCAGAAAGCGTGCTATACCATTGGAAATTACCTGAAATATCTGACGCGCAGAACATCCTACTGCGCGGTGGATAGGGAAGGGTTGTGACAATGTAGTAACAATGAGGGCGGTTATGAACGGCTTAATGAAACTGGACCGTATCGACATCAACATTCTGGTGCAGCTGCAAAAAGATGGCCGTATCAGCAATGTGAATCTTGCCGATGCCGTTGGGCTGTCGCCCAGCCCCTGTCTGCAGCGCGTCAAGCGCCTGGAAACCGCCGGGTTTATCACCGGCTATGAAGCCCACATTAATCTGACCAAGATTACGGATTCGGTGACGGTGTTTACCGAGGTGACCCTTTCCGGCCATCGTCGCGAAGATTTTATGAAGTTTGAGAACGCTATCCGCGAGGTTGATGAGCTGATGGAGTGCCATCTGATCACCGGCGGTTATGACTATCTGTTAAGGTTTATCACCCGCAGTATTGAGCATTATCAGGAAGTGATAGAAGGGTTGCTGGATGCGAAGGTGGGGATTGATAAGTACTTTAGTTATATTGTGATTAAGTCACCGATTATGAAAAGCAGCGTGCCGTTGCGTTCGCTGATTACGCGTCATACACAGGTTGAGTTTTGATTTGGCTGATTGGCTGGTTAGCTGGTTAGCTGCGGCATGGGTGGCAGGGCTTCGGCCTCTGCGGCTGCCGGGCGGTCCTCGCGCCGCTTTGCGGTGCCTTCGGTTACGGCATCCGGCCGCACGGATCGGCGAAGACGTGTCATCCCTGACCCGACTTCGCCTGCCGCCAACTTCCCTGTTGGCGGCTCCTGGCCAGCTGCCTACACCTGAGTGCTGCGGATTGCCCGCCAGCCGCAGAGGCCGATCCCCCTCGAAGTGTGTGCTTGCTGCTTTTGTTGCTGGTTCTGATGCGCAAGTCTGGCTGGCAGTGGCAGAAAGCTGGCTTCTCCGGTTCCACTCTCATTGCTGTGAAATGAATAAAAGCAATCAGCATGTACCAGCCAGATTGGCAACCCTGCTTTGTTTTATCTCGCGTTAAACTGATGAATATAATTCTGCATCTTTTTTGTGATACTTAGTGGCGATGTTGCGAGGCATCGCTCTTTTGTCACTTCTTGCGTTTGTCGCTTTCATCTACACGGCGTACACTGAACAACGGATAGATTTTAAGTTGAGGTTTTTATGCGTTCAGAACATTGCCAGGAAGATATGAGTGTTATTAGCAATGCCCTTGCTGCCGTAACCTCGGGTTTTTCTCGTGTTCAGCTGGTCGCATCTGGACCTAAACATATTGTAAAACATCACGCTTTCCGTCGGTTACGCGGTTCGTTAACAACTAAATATACTGGTTTCAGGGTTCAGGATCATATAGGTCTGAACGCATTTTTCGTTCACGAGAACGAGGTTGCGGCTCATCTGAACGGGATTGAAAATGAACTTGCGGAGCTGACATCCAGGAATGTCAGGTTAACTCACTCTGTTCATGATTGGAGTGCAGAAAAAATACGTGAGAACTTTGGAAAAAGTCGCTACGAGGACTTGAAGAACGTTGATCTCACCGTACGTGGTTTAGAAGGCTATGTTAATAAACTTATTCGTGATGCCAGTCGACCACACCCTTATCTGAAACGCCTGAGCGATTCGATCACCGAATACCGAATAGCCATTTCTGATTTGCTGATGATTCTGGATCAGTGTTTTAGCAATGTTGAAATTTCTGACTCACAAACGGGATTAATTGACGTGAATCTGTTCGCCAATTTCACCACATTCAACTGAGGTCACTCAATGAAGGTCACATGGAATTGTGACAGCCACGCCAGATTCCTCGAGCCGGTATTTGGGATAATGCCGGGTCTGAAAGACTCCTTACTACGCGATTTCATCGCCTTCAAAGGTTTTGGTACATTTCCGGATGTATTTGGAAAAGATGGCCCTTACACGGCACCGGATGCCATCGTTTCATCGCGCGTTTACCACGTTCACCTCCTGCTTACCAAAGAGGAAAGAACACGTTCTCGTAATCGGTACAACCGCACAAGCGATCGCGCACTGAATTATACCCAGCACGCGAAGTTTCAGGATATTTACAGCCTGTTGGCTATCTTCCCTCAGAACGCTCATTCGCTAGCCAAAGACATAAAAATTATGGCTGATATAGCATTCCATGCTCAGGCGTTTCAAACGCTTGAAAATCCGTAAGTACCCTATTTCTTCTTATTCAGCATCGACTTCAGATCGGCAAACGGATTGTAAGTGGCCTCACCGACATCTTTTTGCGCATCTTCACCCGCTACTACCGTGGTGCCGTACTGGTCTGCTTCGGTGTACTTCGAGTGCTCGTGATCGTGGCAGTACAGGCACAACAGCTCCCAGTTGCTGCCGTCTTCCGGGTTATTGGTATGATCGTGATCGATGTGATGAACCGTCAGTTCGCGCAGGTTGGAATAGACAAACTCGCGTGAACAGCGGCCGCAGACCCACGGATAAATTTTGAGTGCTTTCTCACGGTAGCCGCTTTCCAGCCGCGCGTAGTTTTTAGGGATAAAAGCCATTGCCGATGTTACCTGTGATAGAACGATGAATTCAGAATAGTGCCGCCAATATACCTCATTATTGAGAGTAAGGATAAATGAAGTATGCCGTACGAACCCTGATTTTAATGACCTTCACCAGAGTCCGTAATGCCTGAACTTCAGTTTCGATAATTCGGTAAAGTGATGAACCCTGATTCCTGGCAGCAGGATAAAAAATAAGTATCCAGCGTAAAAATGTCACGTGGTGAAACAGATGACGGCAGCTATGGAAGTTTCGTAAGGTGGCAAACAAGGTAAATGAAAAGAGGAGGCCATCATGAGCAGATTTCAGGGCAAACGCATTCTAATCACCGGCGGGAGCAGCGGTATGGGGTTGGCCGGCGCGCTGCGCATTGCCAGCGAAGGAGGGCAGGTGGCTATCACCGGTTTGAATGAAGATCGCCTGGCGAAAGCCCGCAGCCTGTTACCGGGCAACACGCTGATCCTGAGAAATGATGCCGCCGATGAAGAAGATATCGCTGCGCTGGCGGCGGCCGTCAGCGAGTGGGGATCGCTGGACGGACTGTGGCTGAATGCCGGTTACGCGGAGGTAGGTGCGCCGGAGTCCGTTACGGCCGATGGTTTTAACCGGATGATGAATGCCAATGTTCGCGGGCCGATGCTTCAGTTAGCTGCACTGTCCGCCTCACTAAATCCTGGCGCATCCGTCCTGGTTACCTCGTCATCTTCGGTTTATGAAGGCGCGGCGATGACCAGTCTGTATGCTGCGACCAAGGGCGCAACGGTGGCGATGGTGAAAAGCTGGGCCGCTGCGCTGGCCGCGCGCAATATTCGGGCGAATACGCTGGTTCCCGGCCCGATTGAAACCAATTTCAGGCACTTTATGCCGGAGGAGTCCCGCCAGCAGTTTGAGGATTTCGTGGTCAGCCAGGTACCGCTGCGGCGGGCAGGGACAGCAGAAGAAGCCGCCGCCGTCGCGCTTTTCCTGCTATCCGACGACGCTTCTTACGTGACCGGAAGCCAGTACGCGGTGGATGGCGGCCTGGTGCATTACTGACGTAACGTCTGATTTTATGCCGCATCAGACTTAAGTATTTGTATTTACGCCGTTTGCGATAAACACTTAGTAGAACCTGAACGCGATCCCCTGCATCAACTATCTCTGATATCCATTCGGCAGAAATTATTTTTAGCATTCCGCCATTCGCCAGCGGTGGCTATTTAAATAGTTTTATCTTAATAACGCCGCAGCAGAGAATGCCACTTTTACAGCCATTTCTGTAACCCGTACCAATATATTCTCTCCCAGTGCAGATCAGGCGATCGAGAAAGAGAGTTAAAATTCAGAGATGTGAAAATTTCAATTGAAAAAGTTTACCGATGTTATTAGTTGGTGGTTGTCGATTGATTTTCGGATTTTTCAGGAATTTTTATTCTGGAGTAAGGATTTTGTAAAAATTATACTGTTTCGCTGAAAATAACGTTAAATATTGTAAGGAATACAATGAAAAAGCTACTCCTCTGCGGCATGGTTCTACTCTCTACATCCTGCGCTGATTTCCAGCAGACCGTTGGCGAAAAAATGAAAGCGGTCAATGCGGCGCTCAATACCAATAGCACCAGCACCACCGGTACGCAAACCACGGCCTCGGTAAAACAATCCGGTAAAATCACCAATGAACAGTGCAAGACCAGCATTGGTAAAAGCAGAACCTATTTCGAACAGATTCTGGGCTTTAAACTGAATGAATCTAATTCTTCTGGCTACACGTCATTCTCGGAAACTTACAATCTGCAAATTTCCGATCGTAAAGATCGTTTCGGCGGTAACTTTGCTATCTGCATCATCTCCATCGATCCGCAAACTAATAAAGTAACCACCTTCTCGATGCCGACATAATCTGGCCTCGGGTTTAATGACAAGGGGCGATATTCCTGCCCCTTGTAAGATGATTTACTTTCCAGCCGTTCACCCCGATATTTTCTGCTTCTGCTTCTGCTTCTGCTTCTGCGCCGACAACTAAAAAATCCATCCATGAACAATCGGTTTTATGCAGGCAACCTGGAAATCAAACAGCAGACGGATGGTGGCCCCAAAAGGGGCAATCCACAGCGCTGAACGGAAAGAGGAAGCCAGGATTTGGCCGCAGGGACGCGGCCAAAAAACACAGCCGGGGCAGGACGCCCCGTCTGTGTTGTTCCGACAGGCTGACGACTGAAGTGAAGGAATCGCGAAGCGACGCGAGGACCCGCCCCGTTGGGGACCACCACCCGCCAGCGTTATCGCAGTCACCACAGGCGACTAAGCCCTTTAAATTACAGACTCGATCCCCCATCAAATCGACAGGTGAATCGGTAGCTTACCAGCTCGTCTGGGGCCAACAACCGCCAGCGTTATCACAGTCACCACAGGCGACTAAACCCATTAAATTACAAACTCGATCCCCCATCAAATCGACAGATGACGCAGAAAATTTCCCCACCCCCCCGTAATTCCCCACAAAACGCCGTAGTCACCCCCCGTTACAAAAAAATCCCGCCGCCAAAAACCGTACACTCATTTTATCCCCACAAAAAACAGGTTAGGAGCCACCATGCTACAGCCGCTCGTTCCCATCATTGCCGAATGGCAGCGCGACGACTATCTGCTCAGCAGCGACCCAAAACGTCTGGATGTGGCATGGGTCCACCATCAACTTTCTGAAAACAGCTACTGGGCCAAAGGACAGCCGCTGGCGCAAACGCTGCGCGCCCTGGCGGGATCGCTCTGCTTCGGCATCTATCACCGGGGCCAGCAGGTGGGATTTGGCCGCTTGATCACTGACTACAGCCGCTTTGCCTACCTCAGCGACGTGATCATTGACCCGTCGCAGCGCGGCCACGGGCTCGGCGGCTGGTTTGCCGCCAGCATTTTGCAGCACCCTGAACTCAAAACCGTAAAACGCTGGATGCTGGCCACCGATGATGCCCATGAGGTGTATCGCCGCGCGGGCTGGCAGCCGGTGGAAAAGCCACAACGATTGATGGAATTCATTCCCACCCACCCAGAGGATCACACCGCATGAGTTACCGCGTTGGCGTCGATATTGGCGGCTCGTTCACCGATTTTGCCGTGCTGGACGAGCGAGATAACAGCATTCGAACGCTAAAAGTTCTGTCGCGACCCGACAGCCCCGGCAGCGAAATTACCACCGGCCTTGCCCAGTTCCGCGAGCGCGACGGCATCCAGCCGCAGGAAATCAGCGCGTTCACCCACGGCACCACCGTCGGCGTCAACGCGGTGATCCAGCGCAAAGGCGTGCGGCTGGCGCTGTTTGCCACCGACGGTTTCTGCGACGTGCTGGAACTGGCCCGCCTGAAGATCCCCCATATCCACGATCTGTTTTCACGCCGTCCGGCTCCGCTGATTTCCCGCGACCGGGTTTTCGCCATTCGTGAACGCACCGATCGTGACGGCCGGGTATTGCAGGAGGTCGACAGGCAAAGCGTGGTGGAGGCGATTGACGGCGCGCGGGCGGCAGGCTGCGAGGGGATCGTGGTTTCGCTGCTGCACAGCTATCGCAACGGCGGCAACGAGGCGCGGGTGCGGGAACTGGTCGCTGAGCTGGCACCGGATCTGCTGACTTCCTGCTCGGCGGAGATCTGGCCGATTATTCGTGAGTACGAACGCACCATCACCGCCGTGATCAACGCCTACGTGCAGCCAAAGGTCATCCACTATCTCGACTCGTTCGAGCGGGCGCTTAAAGAGATGGGCGTGCCTGTACCGCCACGCATTACCAAGTCCAACGGCGGAGTGATGGGGCTGGCACAGGCCAAAGCGGAATGCGTACAGATGGTGCTTTCCGGCACCGCTTCCGGGGTGATCGGTGCCAGCTATATTGCAGAAAACTGCGGCTTTGACCGTCTGCTAAGCCTGGATATTGGCGGCACCAGCGCCGATGTGGCGGTGATTATCGACGGTCGTCCGGAATACGGCAGCGGTGAAATTATCGGCGACTTCCCGATCTACATTCCGTCGGTTTCCGTCACCTCGGTGGGACAGGGCGGCGGCTCGATTGCCTGGATCGACAGCCTGGGTGTATTACAGGTTGGGCCGGACAGCGCGGGTTCACTGCCTGGCCCGGTCTGCTTCCGCCGCGGCGGCACCGAAGCCACCGCCACCGATGCCTTTGCCGCCTGCGGCATGATCGGCCATGGCGATCTCGGCTACAACGCGGTGCAGGTCGATGTAGCAGGGGCGCGGGCGGCGGTGCAGAAACTGGCCGAACCGCTGGGCATCAGCATTGAAGAGACGGCAGAAAACATTATCGCGCTGGCGATTTCCAGCATGTACAGCGACACCAGCGGGCTGATATCCCGCTTCGGCCTCGATCCGCGCGAGTTCTACTTCCTCGCATTTGGCGGTGCCGGGCCGATGATGGGCTGCTTCCTGGCGCGCGAACTGAAGCTGAAAGGCGTGGTAGTGCCGCCAACGCCGGGTGTGCTGTCAGCGCTGGGCGGGCTGGTCGCCGATATCAAAAACGACTTTATCAACACGCTTTACTGCGATCTGAACCCGGCTGCCAGTGCCGCACTGCATGATGCCAGCGGCGTGTTGCGCGATGAAGCCGAAGGCTGGCTGCAGCGCGAGTACGGCGGCGATCTGCCGTACCGGCTGAGCTTCTCTGCCGATATGCGCTATCGCGGCCAGTCGTTTGAAATCGACGTGGCGCTGGAGGAAGAATGGCTGCGGGCGGGTAATCTGGCCGCGATCCGTCAGGCTTTTGATGCCCATCACACCCGCCTGTTCGGCCACCACGATGAGCATGCGGCGGTACAGCTGATTAACCTGCGGCTGGTGTTGAGTTCGCCAACGCCGAAACCGCAGATGAAGCTGCTGGCCGCCGCCGAGGGTCCGGTGCAGGTACTGCGCCAGGTGGAAGCCTGGATCGACGGGCGCTGGTGGCAGGTGGATGTGGTTTCCCGCTCCACGCTGGCCGCCGGGCACCAGCTCACCGGCCCGGTTATCGTCGCGCAGGACGACTGCACCACCTGCGTACCGCCGCAGATGCAGGTCGACGTCGACCGCTTTGGCAACCTGATTATCACCCCCGTTTCCGGAGAACATCATGGCAATTGATGGCCGTAACCTGCAGATCCTCGCCAACTACTGTGCGGCCGCGGCCGACGCGATGGCGTTTACGCTGATGCGCACCGCGCATTCCACCTTTGTTAAAGAGACGGAAGATTTTTCCTGTCAGATCGTCAGCCGCGACGGGCTGGCCTTTGCCTCGCCGCGCAGCTTCGGCGCGCCCTGGTACAGTGGGATTGACTACGGCCCGGTGCTGGCGCTGATCGACGGCTATCAGGAAGGGGATATCTGTATCACCAATGATTCCTATGCCGGAAATGTGGCGACCCACTCGCCGGATATCCATATCTGGAAGCCGGTATTCCACCAGGGTGAAATCGTCTGCTTTGTGGTCGGCCATATTCATAACACCGACGTGGGCGGTGCGGTGCCTGCTTCACTGTCGCGCTCCCTGACCGAGATTGTGCAGGAAGGTATTCGCATTCCACCGCTGAAAATCATCAGCGGCGGCCAGATGAATGAGGCGGTAGCGCAGATCATGCGGCTGAACGTGCGTGCGCCGGATCAGAACTGGGGTGACTTCAACGCGCAGATTGCCTCGGTGAATATCGGCGAACGTAAGGTGCAGGAGATTATCGCCCGCTTCGGCATCGATGATTTCCTGACCGGTGTTGAAGGCATTCTCGACTACGCCGAGCAGCAGGCACGGTCGATTATCAGTACCATTCCCGATGGTGAATATTTCTATGCCGATTATGCAGACGAAGACGGTGAGGGGGGCTATCCGTGCCGCATCGCGATTACTCTGCGGATCAAAGGCGACAGTCTGGAGCTGGACTACACCGGCAGCGATCCGCAGTTGGCTTCATCGCTGAATATGCCCACCGGCGGCCGCGAGCGGCACCCGCTGGCGCTGGTTGGCGTGACCTATGTGCTGTCGACTCTTGACCGTTCCCTGCTGCTGAATGCCGGTACTCTGCGGCCAACACGCGCTATTCTGCCGTCGGGCACGATAATGAACTGTGAGGCACCGGCAGCGGTGGGAATGCGTTCGCTGACCTGCGCGATGTCGCAGATTGCCACCGTGGGGGCGTTTTCTCTGGCGATGCCTGACAGGCTGCCCGCTAACTCGCCGGGCGGTAATTCGATTATTAATATCCGTACCGTGGATGCGCAGAACCGAACCGTGGTGGCTTCACTTGGCCCGGTCGGCGGCGGTGCGGGCGGCACGCCAAAACACGACGGACCGGACGGTTCCGGCGGGCTGTCGGCGTTCCTGAAGAACACACCGATCGAGATCAACGAGGCCGAAGTGCCGGTGCGCTTCCATCGTTACGGGCTGGCGGCGGACAGCGCCGGTGCCGGGAAGTATCGAGGCGGGCTGGCCACGGAGATGGCGTTTGAGGTGTTCGCACCGAATACCACTATTACCGCGCGTAACCGCAACCGTTCGGTGTTTTCCTCCGCCGGTGTGGCGGGTGGGCGTGCGGGGAGCACTTCCTGGTTCCGCACCACGCGCCCCGACGGCAGCGTCATTGAGCACGGCAATACCGATGTCATTCACTGCGGGCCGGGAGATGTGGTGACGGTGAAAGGGCCGGGCGCGGGTGGTTACGGCGCGGCAAAAGATCGCGATGCGCAGGCGGTGCTGCGGGACGTGCAGTGTGGATTTCTCAGCGAGCAGGCGGCGCGCGAGCAGTATGGCGTGGTGGTGCAGCGCGGTGAAATCGATCTGTCTGCTACCGAAGCATTGCGGGCGGTAATGCCCGGTGCTGGCGATAAGCATTTTGATGTGGGGGCGGCGCGCGAAGGCTTTGAGGCGCTGTGGACGGAGGATCGCTACCGTCTGCTGACCGCATTCCTTGCCGAGCGGCCGGTGGTGTGGCGTCATTTCCTTAAGCATCAGGTATTTGCTGCGGTACAGAAGGGCGAGGGGAGCGATCTGCCGCTGGATGAGCAGATGGCGGTGCTGTTTGCCCGGCTGATGGCACAGTTTCCGGCGCTGAGTGCGGCATAGCGGGGGACCGTTTTGCCTGACAGTATCGGTGATAGCGCTGGCTGTTGTTGGTGCTGTCGGTCAGTCGCGGCGATCGCGCTGGCTGGCCGTGCCCCCGTCTGGTCCTGTCCTCGCGCCGCGATGCGGTGCCTTCACTGCGTGCGTCAGCCTGACGAACCGGCGCAGACGGGGCGTCCTGCCCCGGCTGCGCCTTTCCCCCGCGTCCATGCGGGGGAATCCTGGCTTCCTTTCTGCGTT
>NZ_JACVTS010000036.1:0-34137 GCF_016624545.1 Erwinia sp. S38
AACGCAGAAAGGAAGCCAGGATTCCCCCGCATGGACGCGGGGGAAAGGCGCCCCCCGGGGGGGGGCCCTCTTCTGGTTTTCAGCGTTCGGAAATGGTTTAAACGAGCGTCATGCAGCACTCAGCGAGGATAAAAACAGGTACGTTGCTTCATTCACCTTATTCGTCATCCTCAAGCTAACTCATCATTCTCAAGCTTATCCACAATCCTCACGATCATTCATAATCCTCAAGTTCCGGCGGTGCCGTCATCGGCAGCGAAATCACAAAATTTGCGCCACCCTGCGGGCGGTTTTCCGCATGAATCTCCCCGTCATGCATCGCGACAATCGCCTGGCAGATTGCTAACCCCAGCCCAACGCCCGGCACCGATGACTCTTTATTGCCGCGAGAGAATTTTTCAAAAATCTTCCTCTCCTGCCCGGCAGGTATCCCCGGACCGCTGTCCCACACGATAATCTCCAGCCGTGAAACCGCCCCCTCAGTCCTGCGAGCGCGAATGCCCAGCTCGGCCTCCGCCCCGGCATATTTCAAAGCGTTCTCCAGCAGATTTGCCAGCACCCGCTCCATCAGCGGTGCGTCCACGTCAATCAGCAGCAGCTCCGGCGGCAGATCCAGCTGAACGGTGCGGTCAGCCAGGGAAGCATTCATGGTACGCAGCGTGCTGCCAATCAGTTCATCCAGCGCCATCCACTCGCGTTTAAGGTGGAAGCCGCCGGACTGTAGCCGCGCCATATCCAGCAGATTATTGACCAGCCGGATGGTGTTCAGCGTCTGTTCACGCATCGCGCTGGCCTGCGGCGCATACGGCGAGTTTTCGCTGGCGAGATCCAGCGTCAGGATTTCCGCCTGGCCGAACAGCACCGTCAGCGGCGTACGCAGGTCGTGGGAAAGCGCGGATAACAACGCGTTGCGCAGCTGTTCGCGCTCCGCCGCCAGTCTGGACGCCGCCTCCCGCTGGCTGAGCGCCATGCGCTCCAGCGCGTTAGCGATCAGCACGGTAAAGGTTTCCACCAGCCGCTGCTGTTCCGGGATCATCAGCTGGCGCAGATTCAGCGGTTCGAGGATCAGCAGGCCAAGCGTCTCGCTGCCGCTTTTTAACGGCAGCATCAGCCAGGGTACGCCGGGCAGCGTGTCGGTCCCGGCACCGGCGGGCTGGCCCTTGGTAAAGCTCCAGTGGGCGATAGCGCGGTCCGGCTGAGCGCTGAGATGTGGTTCGCCCACCACCTTCAGCTCGCCCTGCTCATCAGGCAGATGCAGCTCGCTGCGCGCCTGTAAGGTACTTTCCAGGCTGTGCTGGAGGATCGCGGCGATGTCCTGCTGGCTGAGCGCCCGGCTGAGTGCTTTTGCCATACCGTACAGGTGCTGCGCCCGCTGCTCGCGATAGCGCGCCACCCTTGCCTGATAGCGCACGCCCGCCGTCAGATTGCCGACGATCACCCCCACCGCCAGCATCACGCCGAAAGTCACCAGATACTGCACATCCGACACCGCCATGGTGCCGGTGGGTGCAACAAACACCAGGTCAAAGGCAATAATATTTAGCAGCGTGGCCACCACCGACGGCCAGCGGCCATAGCGCAGCGCCACCACCACCACCGCCAGCAGGTAGACCATCACCAGGTTGACGGAATCAACGCGCGGCAGCAGCCAGCGCCCGGCCAATGTCACCACAACGCACAGCAGCAGCGCCGCCACGCAGCCGTGCAGCTGCGCGCGCCAGCGGCTATCGTTCGCGGCGTTCTGTCTTGCCAGCGGCGGGCCGACATCCGCAGGCGGATCGTCGAGGGCGACGATCAGAATATCGAGATCCGGCCCCAGCTCCGCAAGGCGATCGGCAAAGCGCTCGCGCCACCAGCGTTTACTGGGGCGGCGGCCAAGGATAATTTTGCCGAGGTTATGATCGCGGGCGTAGCGCAGCACCGCGCGGGCTTCGCGGGTGTCGGAGAGGGTGGCGGTTTCTGCCCCCAGATCGCGCGCCAGCTGGAGCGTGCGTAAAATTCCGCGCCGCCGGGCTTCCGGCAGGCGATACAGTCGCGGGGTTTCCACGTACACCGCATGCCAGACGCAGTCGAGTCGCCCTGCCAGCCGGGCGGCGCTGCGCACCAGCTTTTCGCTGCCGCCGTTGTCGCCGATGCACAGCAGGATCGCATCGCGGGTGTGCCAGACTTTTTCACGGCCCTGCGTCTCACGCCAGGCGCGCATCTGGTCGTCAACGCGATCGGCGGTTCTGCGCAGCGCCAGCTCGCGCAGGGCGATCAGGTTGCCCTTGCGGAAGAAGTTTTCGATGGCGCGCTCGGCCCCCGCACCGATGTAGACTTTGCCCTCTTTCAGCCGCTGACGCAGATCGTCCGGCGGCAGATCCACCAGTACCACTTCGTCGGCGGCGTCAAAGAACGGGTCCGGCACCGTTTCCCGCACGCGAATACCGGTCACGCCGCCCACCACGTCGTTCAGGCTTTCGAGGTGCTGCACGTTAACCGTGGTCATCACATCAATGCCCGCGTCCAGCAGTTCTTCGATATCCTGCCAGCGTTTGGGGTGCCGCGAGCCACGGGCGTTGCTGTGCGCCAGCTCGTCCATCAGGATCACCGCCGGATGGCGGGCCAGCGCGGCATCAAGGTCGAACTCCGAGTAGCGCTGCTGCCCGGTGGCGCGGCGTGGCAGTACGGTCAGCCCGGCCAGCAGCGCCGCGGTTTCCGGGCGATCGTGGGTTTCAACGATGCCGACCAGCACCTCCAGCCCCTGGCCGCGCAGGCGCTGTGCCTCCTGCAGCATCGACCAGGTTTTACCCACCCCGGCACAGGCACCAAAGTAGATTTTTAGTTTGCCACGGCCCTCAACCGCCGCCTGGCGCAGCAGCGCATCCGGGTCCGGGCGCTGGAGTTCATCGTTCATAATGCTCCCTGTGATCAAAACGGCGAAAAGCCGCACCGGATTAACATCGCCGTGCGGCCCGTTACATCAGCCCATTAAGGCCACCTTTGTACTACATGGCATCCAGGGCCAGATTCAGCGCCAGCACGTTGACCGTCGGATCGCCGATAAACGCCGGCATCGGCGTGTGGATCTGCTGCTCAATCAGCTTCTGCACCACGCCCAGCGGCAGCTGCCTCGCCGCCGCAATGCGGGGAGCCTGCCAGCGCGCCGCCTGCGGTGAAATCTCCGGGTCGAGTCCGCTACCGGATGCGGTCAGCAGATCCACCGGTATCGAACCCACGGCCTGCGGATTGGCCGCACGCAGCGCCGCCGCACGCTGTTCCAGCACCTGGTCAAGCGCCGGGTTGCTCGCCGCCAGGTTGCTGCCGGAAGAGGCCAGCGGATTATAGGGCGCATCACCGGTAGCCGAAGGACGCCCCTGGAAATAGCCCGGCTGGCTGAAGTTCTGCCCGATCAGTGCAGAACCTCGCGCTTCTCCCCGCAGCTCAATCAGCGAACCGGCGGCCTGATGCGGGAACCACCACTGCGCCAGCCCGGTGGTCAGTAAAGGATAAAATACGCCGACAACCAGCGTCAGTAGTAACAGTAAAAACAGTGCGGGGCGACATTGACTCATGATAGTTCTCCTTACGCCAGACCGGTAACGGTCAGCAGCATATCGATCAGCTTGATACCGGCGAACGGCACCAGCAGCCCGCCCACGCCGTACAGCCACAGGTTACGGCGCAGCAGTGCCGCCGCGCTCAGCGGACGGTAGCTCACGCCCTTCAGCGCCAGCGGGATCAGAAACACGATAATCAGCGCGTTAAAGATCACCGCCGACAGCATCGCCGAGGTAGGGGAATGCAGGTGCATGACGTTGAGCATATTCAGCTGCGGGTAGGTCGCCGCAAAAGCCGCCGGGATGATGGCGAAGTACTTCGCCACGTCGTTGGCGATGCTGAACGTGGTCAGCGACCCGCGGGTCATCAGCATCTGCTTACCGATATGCACCACCTCCAGCAGTTTGGTCGGGTTGGAGTCCAGATCGACCATGTTCCCCGCCTCTTTCGCAGCTTGAGTACCGGAGTTCATCGCTACCGCCACGTCGGCCTGCGCCAGCGCTGGCGCATCGTTGGTGCCGTCACCGGTCATCGCCACCAGGCGGCCTTCCGCCTGATACTGACGGATCAGAGCCAGCTTGGCTTCCGGCGTGGCTTCCGAGAGGAAGTCATCCACCCCGGCTTCGGCGGCGATGGCAGCGGCGGTCAGCGGGTTATCGCCGGTGATCATGATGGTTTTAATGCCCATTTTGCGCATTTCAGCGAAGCGCTCTTTGATACCGCCTTTAACGATGTCCTTCAGCTCCACCACGCCCATCACTTTCGCGCCGTCGCAGACCACCAGCGGCGTGCCGCCCGCCCGCGCCACCTGTTCCACCAGGCCGTTCACTTCCGGCGGGAACTGGCCGCCGTTACTGTCAATATGGCGGCGCACTGCATCCACCGCGCCCTTGCGCACGGCACGCTGCTGCACGTTAACCCCGCTCATGCGCGTCTGCGCCGAGAACGGGATAAAAGTGGCGTCCATGCTGCTCAGATCGCGTTCGCGCAGGTTAAATTTCTGCTTCGCCAGCACCACAATACTGCGCCCTTCCGGGGTTTCATCGGCCAGCGACGCCAGCTGCGCCGCATCGGCCAGCTGTTCCGCCGTCACGCCCGGCGCGGGCAGAAACTGCGTCGCCTGCCGGTTGCCGAGGGTGATGGTGCCGGTTTTATCCAGCATCAGCACGTCAACGTCACCCGCCGCCTCAACCGCGCGGCCGCTGGTCGCAATCACGTTGGCCGCCAGCATGCGGCTCATGCCCGCCACACCGATCGCCGACAGCAGGCCGCCGATGGTGGTGGGGATCAGGCAGACCAGCAGCGCCACCAGTACGGTGATGCTGACCGTGCTACCGCCCCAGGCGGAGAACGGATACAGCGTCGCGGTGGCCAGCAGGAAGACGATGGTCAGCGCCACCAGCAGGATGGTCAGGGCGATCTCGTTCGGCGTTTTACGCCGCGTTGCACCTTCCACCATGGCAATCATTCGATCGAGGAAGGTTTCCCCCGGATTCACGCTGCACTGAACCACCAGCCAGTCGGAAAGAATGCGCGTCCCGCCGGTCACCGAGGAAAAATCCCCGCCGGATTCACGGATCACCGGGGCAGATTCCCCGGTGATGGCGCTTTCATCCACCGACGCGCCGCCGGACAGCACTTCGCCGTCGCAGGGGATGATGTCCCCGGCTTCCACCAGCACCCAGTCGCCTTTGCGCAGGCTGTCCGCCGCCACCGGCTGATGACTGGCTCCGTAGCGCGCCTCGCTGAGCTTTTTGGCAAAGCTGGTTTTGGTCACGCCTTTCAGGCTGTTGGCCTGCGCCTTGCTGCGCCCTTCCGCCAGCGCTTCGGCAAAGTTAGCAAACAGTACGGTAAACCACAGCCACAGAGAGATAGCGGCGGTGAAACCCGCCTCGCCCGGGGTTTTCCCTGCCGCCATGGCGATCGCCAGCAGTGTAGTAATGACGCTGCCCAGCCACACCACAAACATCACCGGATTGCGCACCTGTACGCGCGGGTCCAGTTTTTTCAGCGCATCAAGCAGCGCCACGCCGATCAGCGCGCTGTCAAACAGCGCCTGTTGATTCCGACTCATCTCGTGATTCTCCGCTCGTTAACGACTGAGCATGTGCAGATGTTCCGCCACCGGGCCCAGAGCCAGTGCCGGGATAAAGGTCAGTGCGCCCACCAGCAGCACGGTACCAATCAGCAGGGCAATAAACAGCGCGCCGTGGGTAGGCAGCGTACCGTTGCCCTGCGGCTGGATTTTCTTCCGTGCCAGAGAACCGGCAATAGCCAGTACCGGAATGATGATGCCGAAACGGCCCACCAGCATGCAGAACGCCAGCAGCAGGTTCCAGAACGGCGTGTTGGCGCTGAGTCCACCGAAGGCGCTGCCGTTGTTGTTGGCCGCCGAGGAAACCGCATACAGCACTTCGGAAAAACCGTGGGTGCCGGGGTTCAGCATCGCGCTGCGCCCCGCGTCGGTCATCATCGCCAGTGCAGTGCCCAGCAGAACCAGCGTCGGCGTCACCAGGATCGCCAGCGCGGTCATTTTCATCTCCCAGACGTCGATCTTTTTGCCGAGGTATTCCGGCGAGCGACCGATCATCAGCCCGGCGATAAACACCGCCAGCAGCACGAACAGCAGCATGCCGTACAGTCCCGCACCCACGCCGCCAAACACCACCTCACCGATCTGCATCAGCCACATCGGCACCATGCCGCCCAGCGCGGTAAAGGAGTCGTGCATCGCGTTTACCGCACCGCAGGAAGCCGCCGTGGTGATCACCGCGAACAGGCTGGAGTTGAGGATGCCGAACCGCGTCTCTTTCCCTTCCATATTGGCGGCGGTATCCGCCCCCAGCGTCAGGAAATGCGGGTTGCCCTGTAGCTCCGCCCACATCACCACCGCCACGGCGGCGATAAACATCAGCGACATCGCCCACAGCAGCGTATGGCCCTGACGCCGGTCGCGCAGCGCGTCGCCGAAGGCAAAGCACAGCGCCGCCGGGATCAGGAAAATCGACAGCATCTGCACGAAGTTACTCAGCGCAGTGGGGTTTTCAAACGGGTGCGCGGAGTTGGCGTTAAAGAAGCCGCCGCCGTTAGTCCCGAGCATTTTGATCGCTTCCTGCGAGGCCACCGGCCCCATCGGCAGCACCTGTTTCGCGCCCTCCAGCGTGGTCAGCTCCACATAGCCGTGCAGGTTCTGAATTACGCCCTGGCTGACCAGGAATAGCGCCATCAGCAGAGAGAGCGGCAGCAGAACATAAAGGGTGATGCGGGTGATATCGCGCCAGGCGTTACCCAAATCGTCCAGCGCGCGGTTGGCAAAGCCCCGGATCAGCGCAAAGGCAACGGCGATACCGGTGGCGGCAGAGAGGAAGTTCTGCACGGTTAAACCGACCATCTGGCTGAAATAGCTCAGGGTGCTTTCCCCGGCGTAGGACTGCCAGTTGGTGTTGGTGACAAAGCTGACCGCGGTGTTCAGCGCCAGATGCCAGCTCAGCCCCGGCAGCCCCTGCGGGTTCAGCGGCAGGTGTGCCTGGTTAAGCAGCATCAGGAACAGCAGCACCAGCCCAAGGGCATTAAACAGCAGGATTGCCAGCAGATAGCGCTGCCAGTTCATCCCCCCCGGCGCAACGCAGCTCACCCGCCACAGCAGGCGCTCGGTAGCGGCCAGGCCCGGCACGGGACGGTCGGCAATCAGCCACGCCAGACCGCTGCCCAGCGGACGGGCAAGTACCAGCAGCAGCACCATGTAACAGCCGATCAGTAAAAAGGCGGAGGCAGCCATCAGAACTCCTCCGCGTTAAGCAGGGCATAAATCAGATAACCCAACAGGGCAAACACCAGCACAATGCCGGTTATAACAGCAGCGCTCACAGCACACCTCCAGAGGCGTTTCAGATGGTTGATATTGTTGCGAGCGGCGTGCAAAGTTGGTGTAAAAATGCGGGGTCAGGGTGTAAAAAAAGTATAAAAATGGACTGATTTTTCAGCAGTTATGGCCCGCTCAGCCCAGCAGCGGCACACAGAATGGCATTGCCATCAGCGCGAGAAGAAGTATTCCAGCAGCGGCTTCAGCACCGCGCTCTCCGCATGCTGCTGGTAGTAAATTAGCGCCAGCCTGTCGGCAGCGGCCTGTAGCTCCGGCACCGGCAGCGAGATCATCCCGGCTTCAGTTTCCGACTCGGCCAGCGACGGCACCAGCGCCACCGCCACGCCCTGCCGCACCAGTTGCTTCATTACCGGCAGAGCGCTGGCCTGCGCCACAATGTTCGGCGTCAGCCCGGCCTGGGTAAAGCACTGCATCACCCGATCGTACATGCCGAAACCGGTTTTACGCCGCAGCAGCACCAGCGGCTGCGCGGCCAGCTGTGCCAGCGTGACGGAGGGCAGTGCGGCCAGCGGTGTATCGGCCAGGCACAGGGCGCGGACGTTGAGCTGATTGAGTGGGATACTGGCGATATTGTGCGGGTTCAGCGTCAGCGGCAAATGGATCAGTGCGGCATCCACCTGACGCCGCTCCAGCAGTTCTTCCAGCCACGGCGGGTCGCCCTGATACAGCGAGAATTGCAGATTGGGGTAGCGCAAACGCAGCGCGGCGATGGCTTCGGCCAGCAGGCTGATGCCCATATCCACGCAGCCCAGGCGCACCACGCCGCGCTGACCTTCGCTGAAGGCGCGCATTTCACTGTCGATATTCTGCGCCTGCAACAGCAGATCCCCGGCGCGCTGGTAGAGGTAGCGCCCGGCGTCGGTGGGGATCATCCCGCGCGACGTTCGCTCGAACAGCACCACGTCCCACTGGGCTTCCAGCTGCTGTAACGCCTTGCTGATTGGCGGCTGGGCGGTAAACAGCACCGCAGAAGCCGCCGAAATCGAGCCTTTCTCCACTACTGTTTTAAAGTAATACAGGGGCTTGAGTTTCAACATCGCAGAGTTTTCCTGTACCGAAGAACCAGATAACTCCTTTTTTACACCAACGTTCGGTACAGAAACACCACGCATCGTGCCCGCTCAGGTATCAATAGTGAAAATCCGGCAGAAAACGCCGCACGTCGACCTCTTTAAACTCGCAGCGCTGGAAGTGGCTTTTCAGCGCATACGGCACGGTACAGTCGAAAATGGTTTTGCAGGCGATGCCCTTCGCGGCAATGCTCGGGCTGTATTCCGGGATCTGCGACGGGTCGAGTGGATGGCAGCGCACGCCGGGAATAAAGACCGTATCCACATCGCCCTGATAGCGCGTCTGCATCGCCCACAGCACGTCGTTGCTGTCGAAAATATCCACGTCTTCGTCTACCAGCATCACATGCTTCAGCTCGGGGAATGCCGCAAAGGCCAGCAGCGCAGCCTGGCGCTGGCGTCCTTCATCCGCCGGAATGCTTTTCTTAAACTGCATCACCGCCATCAGCTTGCCGCCGCCGGAAGAGTGGGCGAAAACGTTGAGCAGGCGGCCCGGCATCGCCCGCTCCACCATGCCGAGAATGCTGGCCTCGGTGGGAATACCGGCCATGTTGACGTGCTCTTCGCTACAGCCGATGGTGTGCTGCAGGATCGGATGGCGGCGATGGGTGACCGCCTTCACCTTGATCACCGGCAGCGACGGGTTTGCGGGGCCGGTATAGCCGGGGAACTCCGGCATCGCTTTGCCGGTATTCGTATTGCGATCTTCCCGGTAGCGCACTTCCGGCATCAGCTCGCCTTCGATCACCACCTCCGCATGAGCTATCGCCCGGGCATTCACCGCCACGCCCTGCGCCAGCTCTACCGCCTTACCGCGCAGCGCCCCGGCAATGTTCAGCTCGTCAAAGCCCAGCGGCGTGGTCGGCGGCTCAAAGCAGGCACCGACATAAATCGCCGGATCGACCCCAAGGCTGATGGTGATCGGTAGCGCGTTGCCTGCCGCTTCCGCTTTCGCGCGGAAGACGTCCAGGTGGCGTCCGGGGGCAAAGTACATCGACAGCTCGTCCGGCCCCTGCATGCACAGGCGATGAATGGTGATATCGGATTCGCCGGTTTCCGGGTCGGTGGCGTAGCACAGCCCCATGGTGAAATAGGGACCGGCATCCTCTTCGGTATTGGTCGGCGCGGGCAGCAGCGTGCGGATATCAAAACCCGGCTCGCTGGCGAGGTGAACCACCTCCTGGCAGGGAATGTGCGCGCTCTGCGTCAGGACGGGAGGAAGGGGATTTTTCACCGAGTTCATCAGCAGATGGCCCAGCCTGTCCGGCTCACAGCCCAGCAGCGCACCGACGCGGCGGCGCGAGGCCAGCACCCCGGTCACCACGCGGAAATCCGCAAAGCCTTTCACCCGATTAAACAACATCGCCGGGCCTTCACGCGTTGGTCGCCGGGTGGTCCCGGCCGCGCCAACATAGCGATAAACGCCCGACAGCTCGGCATGGGGGTCAACCTCGGTGTCGGTGCTGACCAGCTCGCCGTCCATTGCCGCCAGCCGCGCCAGCGCGGAGCGGAGATCGTAAACCGTCTCGGTCATGGTTATCTTCCTCAGTGAGTCATGGCCCCCAGTATGTGATGCGCCCGGCGACCGTGAATATGACTGAAAAGCTAACCCGCTATACCTTTTGGCTAATGCGCGGCATCAGGACTTCAGCGAGACGTCCTTAATCTGCGCCTTCGGTTTTACACTGCCAGTCACCAGCCATACCGCCACGATAATCACCAGCCCGCCGCCGATAAAGCCGCTGGAGATCGTCTCGCCGAGAAACAGGTAGCCCCACAGCACGCCAAAAGGTGGGATCAGGAAGGTGACGGTGAGCGTTTTCAACGGACCGATATCGGCAATCAGGCGGAAGAACAGAATATAGGCCCAGGCGGTGCACACCAGTCCCAGTGCCAGCACGCAGAGCCAGACGCCGGGGTGCTGCCAGTCCACCGCGGGCTGGACGGCGACCGAAGTGATAAAGATCGGCAGCATAAACAGGGTGGCCCCCATCTGGCTGCCGAGCGCCACCAGTTTGGCATCCAGCCCGCCGCGATCGCCGATCCATTTTTTGGTGAGGAACCCGGCCATCGCGTAACAGGCGGTGGCGACCAGACAGGCGGCGATGCCCAGCAGCACATCGTGGGTCAGCGCCAGGCTGCCGGTGGTGGTCAGCAGCACAATTCCCGCTAATCCCAGCACCACGCCGCTAAGCTTACGCAGCGTAAACTGTTCGCTGAACAGCAGGCCGCCGATCAGCACGCCCATCAGCGGCGTGGTGGCATTCAGAATGGCGGAATAGCCTGCGGGAAGCCATTTTGCCGCCAGGCAGTACATCACAAACGGCACGGCGGAGTTGATCACCCCCAGCAGCACTGCCGGCAGCGCTTTACCGTTAAAGGTCAACTTCACCCTCAGAATCAGCAGCAGCGCAATCAGGCCAAGGCAGCCGAAGAAAACGCGCAGAAAAGCGGTATTCAGCGAGCCAAAAACCGGCGTGGCAACCCGCATAAACAGAAAGCTGGCGCCCCAGATGGCGGCAAGCAGCAGTAAACGACCCATATCCCCTTGTCTCACTCACTTCTCCCGTTGATATAAATTCACTGCCGCAGGGCGATCCCGTCAGCGGAAAGAGTAGTTATATGCCTCGCCGTCCGGCAAAACAAGCCGTTATCGGCCATGGGGATTTGTTAACGGAAAGTGGGAGCTGTGTCGTGATCTGGAAAGGTGAGAATGTGAAAGACTTCTCATTAGTCTGCCGGGGTGCTTAAATCCGCTATCTGCACTTTACTTTAAACGATGAAGGGTTGATTCATCATCGATCGGAGGTTTTATGCTGTCCTCACATACCCTTAGCATCGCTATTCCCCGTAACTGGGTCGATTTATATGAAACCATCTGGAAACCGGAATTCTTTCCTAAATGGGCTTCCGGGCTGAGCAAAACGCCGCTGGAGCAGGATGGCAACATCTGGCGCGGTAAAGGCCCGCTGGGTGCGGTGAAAGTGCGTTTTACCGAACATAACCCGTTCTGCATTATGGATCACTACGTGGATACCGGCCTCAGCAAAGAGATTTTCGTGCCGATGCGTATTGTCGCCAACGGCACCGGATCGCAGGTGCTGATTACGGTGTTCCGCCAGCCGCTGCTCTCAGACGATCGTTTTGCTCAGGAGCTGGAGATGGTAAAACAGGACTTGCAGACGCTGCACACCCTGCTGACCACCTGATAACGCGCACAGGGATGTCAGTCATTACGGAAAGGAGAATCTGATGCAGAAAATTATTTTTGATACCGATATCGGCGTGGATGACGCCTTCGCGCTGGCCTATGCGCGATGACCCGTTTGCCGCTGCCGGCATTCAGAAACTGTGCCTGGCGGTGGACAGCGAACGGGTCAAAGCGCATTTCCTGGCGGCGCTGCGCGGTTAAACCTGCGGGGCTCAGAAGCGGATAACGCCTTTAATCAGCCCGCGGTTGTTAATCACCTGCTGTTCGAAAATCTCAGCCAGCGCGGCAAACTCAAAGCGCTGGTTGAGCATCATCTCGGCGGTAATTTTTCCTTCAGCCATCAGGCTGGCAACACGCTCAAAGTCCTGGCGGGTGGCGTTGCGGCTGCCCATCAGCGTGGTTTCTTTTTTGTGGAATTCCGGGTCAGGGATCTGAATATCACCCTTGTGCAGGCCAACGAAAACCAGCGTGCCACCGTGGGCCATCAGACGTACCGCGCCGTTCATCGCCGCCGCATTCCCGGTGGCATCAATCACCGTGGACGGCAGCTGGCCGTTGAACTGATTACGCAGCTGCTGCGGGAAATCTTCCGCCGCCGCATCCAGCGCCACCAGCTTCAGGTTCTGCTCCACGTGTTGCCTGCGGAACTCGCTGGTATCCGCTACCACCACATTAGCGCCAGACGCATGAGCAATGGCGGCAACGCCCAGCCCGATCGGCCCGGCACCCACGACCAGCAGATTACTGCCCGGCTCCGGTGCCGCGCGGCGTACCGCATGTGCGCTGATGGCAAAAGGCTCAACCAGCGCGGCCGCGTCAGGGTCAATGCCCTCTGCCGACAGCAGGTTTTTCACCGGCACGCTGAGGTAGTCACAGAAACCGCCGTCCTGATGCACGCCGATCACTGAGATGTTTTCGCAGCAGTTGGTTTTGCCGCTCAGGCAGGCTGAACACTGTTCGCAGGAGAGGTACGGGATCACCGCCGCGCGCTGGCCCACTTTCCAGCCGCTAACGCCTTCGCCCAGCTCCACCACCTCGCCGCAGAGTTCATGCCCCAGCACGCGTGGATAGCTGAAAAACGGCTGATTGCCGCCCCACGCGTGAATATCGGTGCCGCAAATTCCGGCGCTGATAATTTTCAGCAGCGCTTCACCCGCAGCAGGCTGCGGTTTATTACGCGTCTGGTAAGCCATCTGTTTCGGCTCCAGACACACCAGCGTATTCATCGTTGTCATGGTTTTTCTCCGTTGTCTGCACAGGGTTATGGCGCAAATCAATCGGCGCGTTTTGTTAAAGAATTGGATCTGTGAGCCAGCGCGCCTTTCGCTGTTCTGAATTGGTTTTTAATAGATAAAAAACCGGGAGAAGCCATGAGCCGCACGCAGAATCTTCGTCATAACGTCGTGAATCAGATGCTGGAAGCCATCGCCCAGCAGCACATTCCTTCACCGCTGCCGCCCCAGGCCGCCCTGGCGGAAATGTTTAACATCAGCCGCACCACCGTGCGCCACTCGCTGGACCACCTGGAGCAGTGTGGCGTGCTGGAAAAGGTCAACGGCAGCTGGGTCATCGCCCGTCAGCCCGATGATGCCGATGGCTTTGCCGCAACGCTGCCGGGGCCGGAAGCGCAGACAAATCTGGTAGAACAGGCGTTTTTTCAAATGATTAACCAGCGCCAGCTGATGGCCGGCGACAGTTTTTCCGAACTGCAGCTGGCGCAGGCGGTGGGCGTGAGTCCACTGGCGGCGCGGGAGTTTTTGCTGCGCTTCTGCCGCTACGGGCTGATTGAAAACGTGCGGCGCGGCCACTGGCTGATGAAGAAATTTGACCAGGAATACGCGGAGAAGCTGTTTGAGCTGCGCGAGATGCTGGAGATCCACGCCCTCAAGCGCTTTATCAATTTGCCCGCCGACGACCCGCGCTGGATTGCCGCCCGTGACCTGCTGAGCCGACACCGCCAGATGCGCGACACCATCGCCACCAGCTATCGTAACTTCTCGCAGTTGGACCGCGAGATGCACAAACTCATCCTCTCAGCGGCGAATAATCCCTTTTTCGATCAGTCTCTTGAGGTGATTTCGGTCATTTTCCACTTCCACTATCTGTGGGATGAAAGCGACCTGAAGCAGCGCAACATCGTGGCGCTGGAGGAGCATCTGGCGATCCTCACCGCGCTGGTCAGCCGCAACGATGTGGAAGCGATCATCGAATTTCACCGCCATCTGATTACCGCCAAGGAGTCGATGCAGCGTTCAATCCGTCAGTATCGCGGCTGATTTTTTGACCGTTTTCGGGTTTTTATCGATAAAAGCCATCAACCACAGTAATTAAAAGCCGATTAAAAACCGTAAATCGCCGCCTGCCGCACGAAAAAGATAACAAGTTGGCAACACCGACTTCGGCCGCCACTAGTCTGCTATTCAGCCTTACTTCAACCCTGTTCTGGCCGTGGTTTTTAAAGCAGTTCCGCGGCCCGATGCTAATAACAATACTTTTTATACCCGGGGAGTACCGTATGGAAAATAGCCAGACCGTTCGCGGTCAAAACCGCCCTGCCAGCCACGAAGAGCCAAAGGCCACCGTGGTGCCAGAGCGCGGTCCGCTGCAGCGCTCGGCGCGCATTAAGCGCGTACAAACCACCGCGATGATCCTGCTGTTCCTCGCGGCGATTATTAACTACCTCGACCGCAGCTCGCTGTCCGTGGCTAACCAGACCATCCGTGGTGACCTGGGCCTGAGCGGCACCGAAATCGGTATTCTGCTTTCCGCCTTCTCGCTGGCGTACGGTATCGCTCAGCTGCCGTGCGGCCTGCTGCTGGACCGTAAAGGCCCACGCATTATGCTCGGCGTCGGTATGTTCGTCTGGTCCTGCTTCCAGGCCCTGGCGGGTATGGTGCAGAACTTTACTCAGTTTGTGTTGGTACGCATCGGTCTGGGGATTGGCGAAGCGCCGATGAACCCGTGCGGCGTTAAGGTGATTAACGACTGGTTTAACATCCGCCATCGCGGTATGCCGATGGGTATTTTCAACGCTGCCTCCACCATTGGTCTGGCTATCAGCCCGCCGATCCTGGCAGCAATGATGCTGACGATGGGCTGGCGTGCGATGTTTATTACTATCGGCGTGCTGGGGATTGTCCTTTCCATCGGCTGGTACACCATCTACCGCAACCGTAATAACAACACTCTGACCCAGGAAGAAATTAACTATCTGGAAGCGGGCAGCGTAGTGGCGAAAAAAGAGCCGATGACCATGAAAGAGTGGCGCGGCCTGTTCAAGAACCGCACCATGTGGGGCATGATGATCGGCTTCAGCGGCATCAACTACACCGCATGGCTGTATCTGGCCTGGCTGCCGGGCTACCTGCAGGCAACCTACAATCTGGACCTGAAAAGCACCGGCTGGATGACGGCGATCCCGTTCCTGTTTGGCGCGGCGGGCATGCTGCTGAACGGCTATGTGGTTGATGCAGTCGTCAACCGCGGCGCGCATCCGCTGAAAACCCGTAAGGTGTGCATTATTGCCGGTATGCTGCTTTCTGCCGCTTTTACCGCCGTCGTGCCGCATGCCACTACAACATGGAGCGCGGTCCTGCTGATCGGCATGGCGCTATTCTGCATCCACTTCGCTGGCACATCGTGCTGGGGCCTGATCCACTGCTCGGTCACCGCGCGTATGACCGCCTCAGTGGGCAGTATTCAGAACTTTGCCAGCTTCGTGTTTGCCTCGTTTGCTCCGGTCCTGACCGGCTGGATACTCGATACAACCGGTTCATTCAGCATGGCGTTAACTGTTTGTGCCTGCGTAACGGTGATCGGCGCACTCTCCTATCTGTTTATCGTCCGCGACCCGATTGTGGATGCCTGATAAACCCGCTGCTGCCGCGCCTTTCGGTGCGGCAGCACAACTGCCTGCTCCTGCTTCAGGGAAAGTTTTCCGCGATAATCCAGCCAGTCTGTCCCCACTCTCCCACTCGCAGAAAACGGTCAATATTTTTGACTAACATCAGCAAATCACTCCGCTATCACAATGTTTTCCATCGGCCTATCATTGCTTTCAACGAAGGCAAACCGCCTTACACAAACAAAACAACTGAAGGAATGACACCATGAAATCTATCAAAACTTTTGCTGCAGTTATCGCCCTGTCCGTAGTTTCTTTCGGCAGCTTCGCTCAGACCGTTACCGCGACCGGTTCAACCATCGACAGCGCTGAAGCGAAAATTGCCGCTCAGGCTCAGCAGGCTGGCACCTCTTACCGCATCATTGAAGCCAACAGCAACAACGGCGTGCATATGACTGCCGAGCTGGTCAAATAAGACGTCTTACCGTAGTACCGGCAGTGCCCGAACCCTGACCATCAGGGGACGGGCATGCTGTATTTCAGCCGCCCGTAATGCCCATCCAGCCGTGTATCCCCATATAAATCCCCACCAGCGCAATCAGCGCACTGCTGAACCAGGGTGCCCGCTGCGCCAGCGTATTGAATCCGCTCCAGCGCTTCGTTGCCTGCCGCATACTCATCGCCGCCACCACGCCAACCGTCACCAGCGTCAGTGCCAGGCCGATACTGAAGCAGAAAACCAGCAGCGCCCCCAACGACAGCGCCTTCATCTGAATGCACAGCAGCAGCACGGTGATCGCCGCCGGACAGGGGATCAGCCCGCCGGTTAAGCCAAACAGTACGATCTGCCCGGTGGTCACTTTGCGATGGGCGAAACGACGCTGGATATCGCTGGCATGGGCACGCGCATGGGCGTCCTGATAGTCATCGCTGCGCAGATCGATACGCGGCAGCGTCAGTGCCCCCTGCGTGGAGTGAGCAGCCTCGCCGTGATGATGCCCGGATGCGTGTTCATGTCGGTGGTCATTATCTTCATGCGTATGACGGTCATGATGATGGGGAGCGTAACGGGCGCTGAGGATCTGCCCCTGCACCTGAGCGGGTCGATATACATGCAGCAGACTTTGGTGAGCGGAATCGGCATGAGTATGGTCATGAGATTGCTGATGACCATACTCATCGCTGTGGTCATGACCATGAGAGTGTCCATTATGACGATCGTGAGCCTGGTCATGGGAATGACTGTGTCCATGATGATGCTCGTGAGCCTGGTCATGAGAGTGACTGTGCCCGTGATGATGATCGTGTGAGTGGTCATGGGAATGACTGTGCCCGTGGTGATGATCGTGTGCGTGCTGGCTTTCGCGGCGGATGCGCCAGAACATCCATGCTGCGGTGGCCAGAATAATCACCCCGGATGCCAGCTGGAACCACGGCTCTGTCGTTGCCGCATCAAAGCGACGGCTGAGCATCATGCCGCCCAGCGCAATCGCCCACACCACCAGCGTGTGGGAAATCGTCGCTGCAAGTCCCAGCAGCACCGCCTGTTTGACCGTCCCTCGCACCGCAATAATAAACGCCGCCATCATCGTTTTGGAGTGTCCGGGCTCCAGCCCGTGCAGTGCGCCTAACAGAATAGCACCGGGAATAAACAGCCAAACGTTGCCGGCCCCCTGCTGCAACAGCGCAGTAAAATCCATCATTTTTTTGCCTCGGAGAAGCTATCATAGGGAGAAGAACACTGTAAATATACTATACCCCAGTATACTAACCCACAAGATGGAAGCAGCGATGTCACACACAATTGCCGGACAAAAGAAACTTCTGACCCGCGTACGCCGCATTCGCGGCCAGGCAGACGCGCTGGAAAAAGCCCTGCTGGCGGAGACGCCCTGTATCGATATTTTGCAGCAGATCGCCGCCGTTCGCGGTGCGGTGAATGGATTAATGGCAGAAGTGCTGGAAGGGCATATTCGTGAACATCTGCTCGATGAGCAAAGTGAAGCCGCTCAGCGCGAGCAGGATTTAGAGCAGATTGTGGCGGTGATTCGTTCGTATATGAAGTAAAACCATCGGGGCTGCCTTGCCGTATGTGGCCCGGATTAATGCATCAATTTTTTTGACAAAGATAAGCAAATCACTCCGCTATCGCAATGTCTTCCATCGGCCTATCATTGTTTTCAACGAAGGCACACCGCCTTACATAAACAAAACAACTGAAGGAATGACGCCATGAAATCTATCAAAACTTTTGCTGCAGTTATCGCCCTGTCCGTAGTTTCTTTCGGCAGCTTCGCTCAGACCGTGACCGCAACCGGTGCAACTATCGACAGCGCTGAAGCGAAAATTGCCGCTCAGGCTCAGCAGACCGGTTCGTCTTACCGCATCATTGAAGCCAACAGCAACAACGGCGTGCATATGACAGCTCAGCTGATCAAATAAGGCGTCTTATCGCAGTAACGGCAGTGCCCGAACCCTGACACTCAGGGAACGGGCATGCTGTAATTTTCGGCCAGTACCGGCACAAAATAATCCACTACCACCATCCTGCCCTCCAGTGGTTCCCGGCGATTGATGCGTTCAACATCATAGCCATCACGGCGCACGGCTCCGACTGTCGGCAGCGCATGCTGATAAATCAGATCAATAAACGTGCTGTAAAGACGCTCATCACCCCGATAGCTGAACTTCAGATAGGGCTGTTTTTCGATGCTTATCTGCATCTGCGCCGCATCGGTCGCACAGGTATCCTGTTCCAGGCACGTCAGATACTGCAACGTGGCACGATCGCCCGTACGGGGTCCGCCCCGAATGACGTTAATCAGCCCGTAAAGCATATCCGGCTTTTCGGCCAGCGCATTAAGCCGCCGCTGCCAGAAGCTGTCGCGCTCGCGCCAGGAAAAATCATCAATGGTGTCCAGGGTAAACGCATAGTTGTTCACGCAGCCGCTCAGATGCAGTCCATCCAGCTCAACCAGCTCACCTTCCGGCACGTTCATTGTGGTCAGATTGATCGGCGGGCACAGCCCCTCGCACGACCAGTGCGGCGCATCGCGGTATTGAGCTGGCGTGACGTTAAAATGGCGCTTAAAGGTTTTGTGGTAAACATTATGGCTGGAAAAGCCGTGCTCGCTGCCCACCGAATCAATCTGCTTATCAAACAGCCGCAGCATCACCGCGCTGGAGGTCAGCCTGCGCTGGCGGCAGTAGGAGGCCAGTTTCTGCCCGGTGACCTCTTTAAAAATACGCTGCAGGTGCCATTTCGAGTAGCCCGACTTCTCAACGAAGTCGTTAATGGTCAGCGGCGTATGGATATTGCCTTCCAGCCAGCGCAGCAGCTGATGCACAACTTCCTGCTTAAATGTGGTTTTCACTCTTTATCACTCTCCCTGATAAGCGCCAGCAAATCGTCGCGCAGCACCTGCATATCGCGGATGGTATCGCCGCTAACCAGTGACTGAGCAAGCCAGGCACCGTCCGCAGCCAGCCGCACCATCTGATGCAGCGGCAAACTGTCCGTACGCCGATGGCGTTCAAGCCGTCCTTTCAGCCACGCGGACCAGCGCTGGCACAGCGCCGGAGAAGCCATCATCGACAGCGACAGCGGTACCCGCATGCTGTTTAAGCCCTGCTGGATTTCATTAAAGGCCACGATGACGTAGGCACGGCTAAAGCAGCCCGATTCCTGACTATCTTCAGCAATCAGCCGATCAATCTCCCGCTCGCTTTCCGCAAGAAAGGCATCAAACATGGCGTCCAGCAGTGCCTGCTTGTGGGGAAAATGGTGAAAGAAGCCGCCTTTGGTCACACCGGCGGCCTGGGCTACCGCCTGCACGGTGATACCGTTCAGCCCCCGGCTAACGGCCAGCGCGGCGGCGGATTCAATCAGGGCGTTTCGCACCTGCTCGGGCTGTTTTTTTCGGTTATAGGCCGTTTTATCCGGCCCCGTATTCTGAGGTATATCTGATTCAATTAGCTGTTTCATTTAAATTTACAGATTAATACAAGAAAGATACCGCACGGTATGTTGCCTGTAAAATACCATATAATGATGACGCTCAGATAAAACTAATCTTCAGGGATAAAGTATAAAAACACAGAAAACGCCAGGATTGAGGGGCAGTGCGAAGAACGAAAAAATGAAATTTTTATGCTTTATCAACGGATTGTTAAAAAATATAATCTGAGCGCTGTCATATCTTTAGCATCTTATCTCCCTGTCCCAGCGGGATTTATGATAGTTTTTCCTCATTCAGATTCAGTTGGAACTTTCGATGAAAAAAACCACGCTCACCGATATCGCCCGCGAAGCCGGAGTCGGGGTCGCCACCGTAGACCGGGTACTCAACCGGCGGGCTCCCGTGCGCGCCGAGACGGAAAATCGCGTGGTTCAGGCCGCAACGCGCCTCGGTTATCGTTTTTCACCGGAGTTTCTGGCCGACGCCGCCGCAGACGGTACTTCCGGTAGCGGCGGAGCGCTGCGCATCGGCGTGATCCTGCTGTCGCGCGACTACTCCTTCTACGATACCTTTGCCCGTTCGCTGGAAAAGCAGGCCTCGCCGCACTGCCAGCCCGGCACCCGGGTGGAGTTTGTTTTCCACGACATCCACGCCGTGGAAGCCGCCGCCGCCAGCATTGATGAAATGAGCAATCGCGTGAATACGCTGGTGCTGATCGCGCTGGACAACGCGCTGGTACGGCGCGCGGTGCAGAAAGCGGCAAAGAAAGGGGTGAAAGTCTTTACGCTGCTTTCTGACCTCTCTCCCTGCGATCACACCGGCTACATCGGCCTGGATAACCGTAAAGCGGGGCGCACCGCCGCCTGGATCGTCCAGCGCCTGAGCGGCCCACCGGGAAAAGTTGGGGTGATCATCGGCGATAATCGCTTCCTGTGCCAGGAAACCTGCGAAATCAGCTTCCGCTCGTATCTGCGCGAACACGCCACCGGGCATACCGTGCTGGAGCCGGTCACCAGCTTTGAAAACGTCGAGCAGGGCTATCACGCGACCACGCAGCTGATCCAGAGCCATCCCGATCTGTCGGTGATTTATGCCCCCTGCGGCGGGGTTGAAGGCGTGGTCAATGCGCTGCGTGACAGCGGCAAGAAGGATGAGATCACCCTTATCTGCCACGGTCCGCTGCAGGATGCGCAGCTGGCGCTGATCGACGGCACCCTTGATATTATGGTGTCACATCGTCTTGAGGAACTGGCCGGTTCCGTGGTGGAAGCCATGCTACAGGCAAATTCCGAGGCGCATGGAAATTTCATTTCACTTCACAGCAGTTTTGAGCTGATTACCAAAGAGAATGTGTAAACGGCACAGCGGCGTTTTCGGGTTTAAATCGCCGCTGACGTTCGCCGTTTAACCCGCTGATAACGTGAAGATGATAGAGTTTTATCAAAAAAAACTATCATTAATAGTGCGATCGCCATCAAAAAATAAACATTCTATCATTGATGATAATGGAACATTCGTTTGATACTTCCTGCAAATTAAAACAGGAAGGAATGTTCCGTGCCTCTGCAAACACCAAAACACAATATGGCCTACGTGATGGCCATCTGCGCGGTTGCCGCGCTCGGCGGGCTGCTGTTCGGCTATGACTCTTCGGTCATCTCCGGCGCGATCGAACCTATCACCCATCACTACCAGCTTTCCCCGGCGGAAACCGGCTGGGCCGTCTCCAATGTGATTATCGGCTGCGTTATCGGCTGCCTGATCGCCGGTAAACTGGCGGACCGCTACGGCCGCAAATCAATGCTCATCATCACCGCGATTCTGTTTGTGGTGTCGGTTGCCGGTACCGCGCTGGCGCCAAACTTCACCACCTTTGTGGTGTTCCGCATTATCGGCGGACTGGGTATCGGCCTGGCCTCGGTTATCTCGCCGATCTATATCGCGGAAGTGGCGCCCAAGGATTACCGCGGCCGCGCGATGACCATGCACATGATCTGCTGCGTAGGTGGCCAGGTGCTGGTGCTGCTGACCAACTATCTGATTGCGAAAAACGCCGATCCGGAATGGTTGAACGCCTACGGCTGGCGCTGGATGCTGGGTGCGGCCTTCGTACCCTGCGTGCTGTTCTTCCTGTTCGTTGGTTTTATCCCGGAATCCCCGCGCTGGAATATCATGGTCGGCCGCAACGAAGCGGCGATGAAAACCCTGACCCGCATCTCTTCGGAAGAGCACGCGAAGCGCCTGATGGGTGAAATTCAGACCTCACTCCAGCTTTCCGCCAGCAGTGAAGTGAACCGCGAACGCGTCAGCTTTAACCGCAAAACGGCCATTTTCCTGGTCATTGGTGTGGGTCTGGCCATCTTCAACCAGCTGACCGGCATCAACGTCATTCAGTACTTTGGCCCGACGCTGCTGATGAACGTCACCCACAACATGCAGGAAGCAATGTTTATGACCATCTGGCTGGCGGTGCTGCAGTTCGCTGGTGTGATCGTTGGCATGATGCTGATCGATAAGATGGGCCGCCGTTCGCTGCTGCTGATCGGTTCACTCGGCTCCACCGTTTGCCTGCTGTTCACCTTCTGGACCTTCTACAGCGGGATGACCGGCGTGATCTCCGTGCTGGGCCTGTTCGGCTTTATGTTCCTGTTCGGCGGCACCTGGGGACAGGTGGTGTGGACGGTGATCGGCGAAATCTTCCCGACCCGCCTGCGCGGAGCCGGTATGGGCTTTTCTATCTGCGCCATGTGGGCAGGCAACTTCTTTGTCAGTCAGTCCTTCCCGATGATGAACCAGAGCGCCTACCTCAACGATAACTTCCACGGCGGTTTCCCGCTGCTGCTGTTCGCGGTGTGCTCGCTGGCCTCCTGGTGGTTCGTTAAGGCGCTGCTGCCGGAGACCAAAGGCGTTTCGCTGGAAAAAATGGAAGCCCTGATTCTGGAACGCTTTGAAACCACTCAACGCGAAAGCAAAACAGTCACTCATTGATTTAAAGGACACCGAAATGACCATTCATATTGCTAATGCACCCTGCAGTTGGGGCGTGGACGACCCGAAAAACCCGCATCTGCCGCCGTATGAGAAAGTGCTGAAAGAAGCCGCCCAGGCCGGTTATAAGAGCATCGAACTGGGACCGTGGACCTACCTGCCGACTGACCCGCAGGTGCTGACCGAGAAACTGAATCAGTACGGCCTGTCGCTGGTTGCCGGAACCATTTTTGACGACCTGGTTAGCGAAGAGAACTTCCCGGTGATGATTGAGCTGACGCACAACATCTGCCGTAACCTGTCAAAAGTGCCGACCGCCACCAAAACCCACGGTGATAACTTCCCCTCACCGTATCTGGTGATTATTGATTTCGGCAACGCCGAACGCGCACGGCTGGCCGGGCAATACCACAAAGCCCCGCGCCTGTCCGACAGCGACTGGCAGCGCATGATGTCGCACATCACCGAAATCAGCCGCATTGCGCAGGAGTACGGCGTGCGCCCGGTTATTCATCCGCATGCCGGTGGCTGCATTGAGTACGCCGACGAGATCGAACAACTGGTGCAGGATATTCCGCACAGCGTAGCCGGTCTGTGTCTGGATACCGGCCACCTCTACTACTCCGATATGGACCCGATTACCTGGCTTGGCCGCTACTTCGATCGCATCGACTACATCCACTTTAAAGACGTTAACGACACCGTATTCCGCGATGTTATCGCCCGCGAAGTGGACTTCTTTAGCGCCTGTGCGGAAGGCGTGATGTGCCCGATTGGTAAAGGCGCTATCGACTATCCAGCCGTGCGTGCCTTCCTGGCCGAGCGTAACTATCAGGGCTGGATCACCATTGAACAGGAGCGCGACCCGCGCAATGCCGACGGCAGCCTGCACGATGTGACCGAAAGCCTGCGCTACCTGAACTCCGTTGGATTTTAATTGAGGAACACCAGATGATTAACGGCATTAAACCTCTCGATCGCTCCCTTCGCTGGGGCATGGTTGGCGGCGGCGGCACCAGCCAGATCGGCTATATCCATCGTTCAGCGGCGCTGCGCGATAACACCTTTACCCTGCTGGCCGGTGCATTTGATATTGATGCCGAGCGCGGACGCGCCTTCGGTGCCAGCCTGGGCGTGGCGGGCGACCGCTGCTACCCGGACTATCAGACCCTGTTCCAGCAGGAAGCCGAGCGCGCTGACGGTATTGAAGCGGTATCGATCGCCACGCCGAACAACACCCACTTCGCTATCTGCAAGGCGGCGCTGGAAGCGGGCCTGCACGTGGTGTGTGAAAAGCCGCTGTGCTTTACCACCGAAGAAGCCAAAGAACTGGCGGCGCTGAGCGAAGCGAAGAGCAAAATTATCGGCGTCACCTACGGCTACTCCGGCCACCAGCTGATTCATCAGGCGCGCAGCATGATCGCCGAAGGGCTGCTGGGCGAGATCCGCATTGTGAATATGTCGTTCTCCCACGGTTTCCACAACGAAGCCGTGGAGCTGGCGAACCCGAGCACCCGCTGGCGCGTGGACCCGAAATTTGTTGGGCCAAGCTACGTGCTGGGTGACCTCGCAACTCACCCACTGTTCCTGGCGGAAACCATGCTGCCAGAGCTGAAAATTAAGCGCCTGATGTGTTCGCGTCAGAGCTTTGTGAAAACCCGCGCGCCGCTGGAAGATAACGCCTTTGTGCTGATGGAATACGATAACGGTGCGGTGGGATCGCTGTGGTGCTCTGCGGTGAACTGCGGATCGATGCACGGCCAGAAGATCCGCGTGATCGGATCGAAAGCCAGCCTGGAGTGGTGGGACGAACAGCCTAACCAGCTGCGCTATGAAGTGCAGGGTGAGCCGGTACAAATTCTGGAACGCGGCATGGGCTACCTGGCTCCACGCGCGCTGGAAGAAGACCGCATCGGCGGCGGCCATCCGGAAGGGCTGTTTGAAGCCTGGTCTAACCTTTACCGCCGCTTCGCGGTGGCGATGGACGCCAGCGACCGTGGTGATAAAGCGCTGCTGGAGAACTTCTGGTATCCGGACGTTCACGCCGGTGTGACGGGCGTGCAGTGGGTTGAGCGCTGCGTTGAGTCCGCCGACGCGGGCGCGACCTGGGTTGATTTTGAGTAATCGCTAACGGACTAGGTGCCCGGCCGCTAGTGGATCGGGTTTCCAAATCTGTTGCCTGAAGGGGCAGCCATCGTTGATGGCTGCCCTTTTTACCTGGCGTTAAAAGTTTATCTGATCCGCAATTTTCGCCATCAGCAGCGATCTTTTAGCAAATTACAGTAATTAAACATTGTTGAATAATCCCTATACTGAGCACAGCGGGCATGATGCCCATTAATGCTAACCAGGGAGCCTGTAAAGTTGTGCTTTCCCCCAATTTATCCGATTTCCGGAAAAAACCCGGTTTTCCTTATCCCTGTATCCTTCATTTTTTGATTGAATCTGGTGTCTTATGCGCTGCGGCGCTGGTCGATGGGCTGCAATATGAGCGCTATTTTGGCGAGGAACTTCAGCCAGAAAAGGATGCGGTTATGCCCTTTTTTGACCGCTGGCCGGATAGCCGAATCGCTTTCGCGGGCCCCTGGTTTTGTAAGTATCCCGGTAAAACGGGCCATTCACTTTTAGAGATCTTCCGACATACTGACTATGTCCCCTGAGGAGATCGCTATGCGTAAGATCCGATTTACCGAACACCAGATTATCGCCGTTCTGAAGTCCGTCGAAGCCGGACGAACCGTCAAGGATGTCTGCCGTGAGGCCGCTATATCCGAAGCCAGCTACTACAACTGGAAGGCGAAATATGGCGGGATGGAAGCCGCTGATATCAAAAAGATAAAAAATCTTGAAGACGAAAATCGTCGCCTGAAGCAGATGTTTGCCGACCTGAGCCTGGAATGCCGGGCGCTGAAAGACGTTATCGAAAAAAAGCTTTAAAACCAGCGATAAAGCGTGAGCTCGTCAGCTATCTGACCGCACAGTTTACGATGAGCATACGCCAGGCATGCAGGACGTTATCGCTGAGCAGGACGGTGTTTCGCTATCAACCGGATACGCGACGTGATGAACCGGTGATCCAGAGGCTGACTGAGGCGGCTGAACGCTATCCGCGCTACGGCTTTAAGAAGCTTTTTCAGGTGCTTCGCAGGCAGGGCCACGTCTGGAACCACAAGCGGGTACACCGGATTTACTGCCTGCTGAAACTGAATTTCCGGCGTAAGGGTAAACAACGTCTGCCGGTGCGTAATCCGGCTCCGCTGGCCACGCCGGAAGCACTTAACCAGAGCTGGTCGATTGATTTTATGCACGACGCCCTGACATGTGGCAGACGCTTTCGGACCTTCAACGTCGTGGATGATTTTAACCGCGAGGCTCTGGCGATAGAAATTGACCTGAATATTCCGGCGCAACGGGTTGTGCGGGTGCTGGACAGGATTGTGGCAAACCGTGGCTATCCGCTGAAGATGCGGATGGACAACGGGCCAGAGCTGGTCTCACTGGTTCTGGCGCAATGGGCTGAGGAGCACGGTGTGTTGCTGGACTTTATTAAGCCGGGTAAGCCGACGCAGAACGCGTTTATCGAACGCTTTAACCGGACGTACCGGACAGAAATACTGGACTTTTATCTGTTCAGAACGCTGAACGAAGTAAGGGAAATCACAGAGCGCTGGCTGGTCGAATATAACTGCGAACGCCCTCATGAATCCCTGAACAACCTGACGCCGGACGAGTACCGGTTGATGGCGGAAAATACGGAAATCTCAAAAAGTGCCTGGAACTAAATCCGGTCTACTTACAGTTTGTCGACCTCAGTAAAGCTATGCACTTACACGAGAGACTACGGGAGCTGGAATATAACCTGCCCTCCGTCAGCTGGATCGCATCGCGACTGTCACCTGCACAACTGATGGAGCACTTCAAACCCTTTATCGACATTACACTCTACAACGGCAAAAGCGGACTGCTGAGATTCTGGGATCCCAGAGTTGCCAACCAGCTTCCGGTAATACTGGAAGAAGACCAACTACGGGAATTGATGCAGGGAGTGGAAGAGTGGTTGTACTCCATGGAAAGGAATGTGCAGTCGCTTAAATGGAGTATGGCAACATGATTCGGCTCTCGGAGGAACAGTGTAATCGCATTGATAAAATTGAAAATAACTCACTTGCTATCAGGGCCGCAATGCATCTTAAGAAACGCTTTCCTGCGATTGTTGAGGGAGATAAAACCTTCGTGCCGCGACTGCAAAACGCACTGGACTATGCTGCAACCCTACCGCTAAGAGAAAGGAACTCGAAGCTGGATTTCCTGCTTATAGAGACGTTTTACCCCAGCTTTTACCTCAAGCCCGAAGTAGAAAAATGGCTGAGAACACCGAATGGCTATTCAGCCGAGCAGCGTCTGGAAGATCTTAAAAACATCATTATCAACAGAGAAAAGAGAGGCTTCTGATGGCGATGCTTCCCCCTTTGTCGGGCGGTGGAATAGGTAGTGGTGCGATGGCGGGAAGTGCCGCAATGGCCGATCGTGCCTCAGGAGTGGGCGACATAAACGGAATTAGCCAGGGAGGAGGCTGGAATGATGAACCCGTAGACTACTCAGGCCCGCGAAATGCAACCCGCGACGGCTCTCGGACCGGTATACGAGGCATTCCGGCAGATAATCACGGCTTTACTGAACAAGGCAGACTGTACGATCCGATCCTAAAAGAACCCATGACCGTCAGTGCGGAAACCCACGGCGACTTTTGGGAAGACGACATGGATTACACAGAGTCGCTCACCCTGGATAGCACGGGTGAGAAAACCACTTCTCAGCCGAAAACTGATGACAAAGAATGCGCCGGTTGCCCACCAGAAGGGAGGGTGGAACCGATGGTTCGCCGCTGTTCACGCTGGAGTGCGGTAACCATTAGTTATCAGACCCGCATCTGCGGTACCTTCTATAACCCGGAAACAAAACAAATACAGGAATTTAAATACTACGGGGTATCGTTTGATGGCTGGAAACCAATGTTGTGCCAGTTCTGGGAGGCCAAGGCAAGATACGATCAGTTTTTTAGGGAGGATGGAAGTAAGAAGGAATGGTGGAAAGGAGATGACAGCGCTTTCAACCAAGCCAGTCGACATCAATGTATAGCATCTATAAATAACCCACTAAAAATTATATGGTTTTTTATGCAACCATTAAGCTATCAGTACTTTAAAATAAAGTTTTCAAAATATAAGGATATCACCATACAATGGCAACCATGACGGAACTCTACCATCTATCTATAAATCTTCACGGGAATAAAAATGACAATATCACAGTAGATGATTGTTTTAATGAACTATTGAAAGCCACATGCATCGTTCATAACTTAACCAATGAAGAGCAACAATGGTATTTAACTGGATATTCTAAAAGTGAAGCATCTAAATATTTGGTTTTTGATAAAAACAAACCATCAACATACGCTTATAATAACTACCAAAAATCATACAAAAAAAATAACTTCTTAATTAATAAATCCATCTGGAATAATAAAGAAGATGGAATGGTGTGTGCAATATCACATCACATGATGTTTATTGACAATCTCAAATCATTTGATTTAGTTATCAATATGCATCAAAAGCCAAAAGATATAAAAACCCTGATAAAATCCGTTGCTATTATTTCAAAGGATAAAGAAAACACATGGATTACAGTTGATTCTAAAGGATACAGGTTGCATGGAAGAAACGTCTTTCCTGACAGAATGTCTGTCGGCTGGATTTTATATCTTCCGCATATCATTTTACCCGAACTGGTTCCCGAAGCTGCCAGAGTCATCCCTGTGCTGGATGAAGGTAAACAGAGAGGAACCATTATTGTAACAACTGAGGAATTTTTCGACGGTGCAAAAAAAGAACATATAGAAAAAGCCAACGATATCGAAATTCGCTTGTTAGATCTCGGAATGTTGCCTCTGATGACTGAGCTTTAAATTATTTATAACCAGAAAGACCGGATACAGCATTTAGTGAACTGATTTCGAGTAACTACTAACGGACTGGGTTCCCGGCCGCTAGTGGGTCGGGTTTCCAAATCTGTTGCCTGAAGGGGCAGCCATCAACGATGGCTGCCCTTTTTACTTTGCGTTAAAAAATGACGTCATCCGTTGCCAGCAGGGTGACAAACGGCCCAGCCAGCGTCGCATTGTGATGAGCGACGATCTGCGCCGCGCTGAGCACCGCGTTATCGGTAGTGCTGTGCGCATCGCTCACCAGCACCACGTCAAATCCCAAATCCGCCGCCGCCCTACAGGTGGTATCCACGCAGTAGTCGGTTTTCATGCCCACAATCACCAGCCGCTTCACCTGCGCCTGCTGTAGTTCTGCCAGCAGCGACGTATTGAAAAAACAGCTGGGGCGGGTTTTATTAAAGTACCTGTCGCCCGCCTCAAGAGGCAGTTCATCCGCCAGCTGCCACAGCGGGCTGCCTGCCGCGATTGGCGATCCTTCCGGCCCGGTGTGTCGGGCAAAAAATACCGGGCTTTGTGCCGCGCGGGCGGCATGGATCAGCCCGACGGTATGGGCAATCAGCTGCTCTTTTTGGTGAGGGGGCTGTGGGGCATGCAGCAAACCTGACTGCATATCAATCACTAACAGCGCGGACGCATTGGGCATGGTATTTCTCCTTGATTACCGTTAACCGGCCACGACGGAGAAACACAGAACCCCGTCGGAAACCGGCGGGATGAAGCGGATTTGCTATTTCTCAGGCACGCAAACCGACCTCGCCCCGCCAGAAGCGGTCGTGGTGGTGGTCGCGGTGAGGAACAGCCGGGTCATTTTCATAACCCACAGAATTGCATATCACCGTGCTGCTGGCACGTTTTTTTCGATAGATAAAGAATGGGAACAGCGGGAATAAGTGATAACCATCGGTCCAGTCCCTGACCGCGGTTATCGAGGGTGTAAGCTCGGCGGGTTTAGCGAACCGCGCCCGGCGGAACGTGTTTGAAGGTATTTACATAGGAACGAAACACGTTGCGGAAGAATTTTTTCATGATTGCCTGTGACAAATATTGTTGAAAAATACACCATAAATTATAACGAACGGTGCTTTTTCAGGCAAGATTTTTTGAAGCAGATCACAAAAACAGACCTTTGATGGCCAAAAACAGTGAGATATGCCGCAAAGAATTAATCTGCTGGCCTGCGCCTTAATTCAACATCGCATCCGGCGCTGCGCAATTTTTTCCAATATATCTGCGCTGCATCTGTCGATAATCGCCACACTACGCTTAACGGATGCCAATGCTATGCCCTTTTCTAATGGTTTTTTACTGAGTCTTTCCCTGTGCCTTGATATTGGCATCGCCAATATTGCGATGATCACCCTGGCCATGCAGCGCGGATTTTTTCACGGCTTCTGGCTGGGGATCGGTACCTGCATCGGCGATCTGATCTATGCGATCCTCGCCATGGCCGGGATGGCGGTACTGCTGCAGTTCACCAGCGTGCGCTGGGTGCTGTGGATTGGCGGCTCACTGATCCTGCTGTGGTTTGCGTGGAAAATGGTGCAAAGCGCGCTGCAACCCGCCGCAGCACTGAGTGCGGGTGACATTGGCGAAGCGCTCAGCCCCCGGCAGAATTTCCTGCGGGGAATATTCCTCGCGATGTCGTCCCCTTCAGCGATCCTGTGGTTTGCCGCCGTCGGAGGCGCACTGATTTCACGGATGGGTACCGGCAGTACGGCGGCGTCGGCCTGGTTCCTTTCCGGCTTTTTCCTCGCGGGCGTGACGTGGACGATAGCCCTGTGTGCAGTGGGCAGCATCGGTGGGCGTATGCTCGGTACGAAGATGTTGCGCTGGTCGTATATCGCTTCGGCAGTGATTTTCTGCTACTTCGCCGGATACGTCATCCTTTCGGGCTATCGCGAGTTTATCGGCTGAGCATACGCAGATAGTGGTGCGGGGTGATGCCCAGCATCTTGCGAAAGCTGTTAATAAAATGGCTTTGATCGTAAAAACCCAGCTGGTGGGCCACATCTAATGCGCTGCTGCGGTGCCGTAACAAATTACGCGCCGCCAGCAGACGCAGCTGCATATGATACTGCAGCGGTGCCACGCCCATCTCCTGGCGGAACTGGCGGACAAAGTGATACTTACTCAACCCGCAGGTTACCGCCAGCTCATCCAGCGTCAGTTTCTGCGTCAGATTATCGCGCATATGTTCCAGGGCACGTCCTACGGATGCAGGAGCCAGTGCAACATCCTTCTCGCTGCTGTGATGCAGCAGCCGGCTGGTCAGCCACAGCAGGTTTTGCTGCTGAACCTGTTCGTCGTCAGGAGAACGCACGAAATGGCAGATCGCATCAAACAGCTGCGGATCGCGCAGTACGCCTTCATGCAGGATCGGCAGTGGACGATCCGCCAGATCGGCAAAAACAGCCGCCGGTAAATGAACGCTGAAAAACTCGACCGGCTGCCCGCCAAACTCTGACGACTGTAGCGTTCCAGGATTATAAACGGTGATATCCCCGGCGAGGACCGACAGGTTTTTTCGATTCAGAAAGAGTTTTTCTACGCCGCTAAGGTTGGCGCTGATCGCATATTCTTCGTGGGTATGCAGCGGAAAAGCCGCGTTGCTGGCGGTGAGGTGCGAGCACTCAATATTATTCCGGGTGTTCCAGTCTACTACCGATAATGCCATAGCCGCCCCACGCAAGTGACCGGGCGTGCCTTCTGCTTATTTGCCCAGATGTTCGAACAAAATACTACAGCCGATGCCGATCAGCACTACACCACCAAAAATTTCCGCCCATTTACCCATCACCGGGCCAAGGAAGCGGCCCAGCAGGATGCCGAGAGTCGCCATAATCATGGTGGAAGCGCCGATTGCCAACGCGGTGGTGACAATGTTGACCTGCAAAAATGCCAGACCGACGCCAACGGCCATCGCATCCAGACTGGTCGCAACGGCAGTACAGGCCAGCAGCCAGAAACCGTGGCTCTGCGGGGCTTCTTCCGGTCGGCACTCTTTTTTACGTATCCCCTCAACGATCATTCGTCCGCCGAGAATCAGCAGTAAACCAAACGCGACCCAGTGGTCCCACGCCATCACGTACTTGCTGGCGGCGAGGCCGATAGCCCAGCCGACCAGCGGCGTCAGCGCTTCGATCACACCGAAGATCAGACCGGTGCGCAGGGCTTCTTTCAGGCTTGGGCGATGCAGGCTTGCACCTTTACCAATGGCGGCGGCGAAGGCGTCCATCGACATGGCGAAAGCCAGAATCAGAGTTGCGTATAGGTTCATTGTATTTATCCCGGTTTGAAGCGTCGGGTGCGTTCCAAATCGTTAAAACCCCAGGTTATGTAGGAAAAATAACCACTGGTCCGTTCAAGTGAAGCGCATCCTATCACGCGAATCGCCAGAAAAAAAGACAACAAAATCATGGATTTGAGTATAGCATCGGCTATACTTTTTAACGGATGCTATTTTGGCGAGTAAATGACAGCGGGAAACTCTAAAAGAATTACCGTGTTACACAGAGCGTGTGGATATATAACCGCGAGGGGGTTGGGGAAATTTTCAGCACTTTACCGCATCATTTCCCCAAAATAATTTCCGGCTACCAGACGCGATAAACCTTACCGCTCTCCACACCGTCTACGCTGCGGCGATAGGCCAGCGCCACGCGAGCGGCGGGTGCGCTTTCAAAGCCGGGGAAGAACGGGCCGTAGCTGTCCAGCGCTTCGGTCAGCACCGTTGGGCTGACGGCATTAATCCGCAGGCCCGGCAGCTCGTTCGCAGCGGCAAACACAAACCCTTCCAGCGCGGTATTTACCGCCGTCGCATTCACACCGGTACGGATCGGCTGCTGCGCCAGAATGCCGGTGGTCAGAGTGAACGAGCCGCCCGGATTGACGAACTCTTTGCCAATCAGCACCAGCCGTACCTGGCCCAACAGTTTATCCTGCAGGCCGCTGTTAAACTGTTCGCTGGTCATCTCTGATAGCGGGCCGAAGTGCACGCCGCCGGTGGCGGAGATTACCGCATCCACGTTACCGGTTTGGGCAAACAGCGCGCGAACGCTCTCTTCGCTGGTTAAATCCACCTGATAATCACCTCGTGTTTTCCCCACGCGGATCACCTGATTATCACGGCTCAGCTCGTTAACGATGCCCTGGCCGACGGTGCCTGACGCCCCAATCACTAAAATTTTCATCGCATTTCCTCTGTAAATAACGGTTACCCCATCATGAAGCAGTGTCAGAGGTGGATAAACGGACCATACTTTCGATAACTCCGAACCACAGGTTTGTAATCATGGACAAATTAAGCAGCATCGAGGCCTTTATCTGTGCGGTGGAAAGCGGCAATTTCACTGAGGCGGCACGCCGCCTGGATATCAGCGCCGTGATGGTCGGCAAACACGTGCGCCAGCTGGAGGAGCTGCTCGACAGCCGCCTGCTGCAGCGTAATACCCGCCGACAGCATCTGACCGAAGCCGGGGAAAGCTACTATCAGCAGTGCAAAGCCGCGCTGGCTCAGCTGCGGTTGGCGGAAGATACGGTAGAGAATATGAAACGTACGCCGTCGGGGCTGCTGCGGATCAGCGCACCGCTCAATCTGGGATCGGCGGCGATCGCCACCCTGGTTGCCCGCTATCAATTGAACTATCCGCAGGTACGGATCGAGCTGGATCTCAGCGACAGCTTTGTCGATCTCATCGGCCAGGGGTTCGACTTTGCTATTCGCATTGGCAGCCTCAATCCGGCTGAACCGCTGGTGGCGAAGAAAATCGGTGACTACCGCATGGTGGTGTGCGCCGCGCCGGAGTATCTGGCGCAGCACGGCACGCCGCAGACCCCGGAGGCGCTGTATCAGCATCGCTGCCTCGCCAATATGGCGTGGAATAAGAGCAATGCCTGGCAGCTGGGCGATGTGTTCTGGCCTGCGGACAGCAGCTTTATCTGTAATGACGGCCAGGCGCTGCGTCAGGCCGCATTAGCCGGAGCCGGGCTGGTGCTACAGCCGGAAATCCTGCTGGCGGAAGACATTGCCGCGGGCAGGCTGGTGCCGGTACTGCAACTGTGGCAGCAGGCCAGCCGCCCGATCCATCTGCTGTGGCGCCAGGATCTCAGCCCGTCGGAAAAGCGCAGCAGTTTTATTGCCTGGCTGCACGAGCAGCTGCCGTTAGCGCTGGCGGTTTAAGGATTGAACCTGCGGGAGGGATCGCTGAAAATAGCGCAACTGTTTACACGCCGGAATGATGATGAAAAGTCCGTTTGAAACCTTTTTAATGCCGCTGAGCACGCTGATGTTCGGTTTTCTTTCCGCGCTGCTGCTGCCCGCCCCGTGGTTTGGCCTGGCGCTGACCCGCAGGCTGGTGGAGATGTTCCATCTGGAAGATATTGGTCAGCTGTACACGCTGGTGTTTTGTTTATGGTTTTTGCTGCTGGGCGCGGTGGAGTTTTATATCGTGCGGTTTATTTATGTGCGGTTTATTCGGCCGTAGCCTGGCGGGCGCAGATAATGCTCGTTACGGGGCAGGTCGCGGTGGGATCAGTGAATGGGGCTACCGTTACGGGCAGATCGCCGGGTCGCCGTAAACCCTATATGGACGCTCCCGAAGCAGCAATAGTTTTTCAGTTAAAAAGCATGCAG
>NZ_JACVTS010000037.1:0-32318 GCF_016624545.1 Erwinia sp. S38
AACTCTCAACCTTTCAAGGCCATATGTCAGATCAAGTCGCGACTAATACACATAAGCAATACAGACAACTTCTCAATCATCTTTCTTTTCCGCTGCCACCTATCACACTAACCAAGATGATAGGTGGCAGAAACCAGCTATATCAACAATTAATCCAATAAAATCGGTTTACTCGTGGATTTTTACACCCAGACAACCGCGAACAAATGCAGGATTAAAATGTTTCACTGATTCGCCAACGTAGCCTAAATCGAGTGAATTTATTTGAGTCATTTCATCATCCGTCAGTGAGAAATCCCAGATAGCAATGTTCTCTTCAATACGCTTGATATTTGTGGATTTAGGAATGACTGTAACACCACGTTGTAAATTCCAGCGAAGGATAATCTGAGCAACGGATTTTTTATGGTTATCGGCAATCGCCTGAAGGACCTCATTTTCAAAAGGCTTATGTCTCCCGCCTCCTAATGGAGCCCAAGCTTCTGGCTGAACGTTGTAATACTTCATGGTTTCAATCGCGTCAGGTTGTGCGAAATAGGGATGTAACTCAACCTGATTCACCATCGGTTTAATTCTGACTGTTTCGCAGAAGTTCGCCAGGACATGAGCATAAAAGTTAGAAACTCCGATCGCTTTCAGTTTCCCTGCATCATAGGCATCTTCTAATGCTCGCCACGCGCTGAAATAATCACGCATTGCCTGATGGAGTAAATAGAGGTCAAAATATTCTAATCCTGATTTTTTTAAGGAGTTTTCAATGCCTTGCTTAGCCGAGTCAAAGTCGGCCATGTCCTGCACCCACAATTTTGAGGTGATAAATAATTCTTCACGAGTACACAAGCCAGAAGCGATGGCTTCACGGACAGCGTCACCAACGGCATCCTCATTTCCATAAACAGCGGCGGTGTCGATAAGACGATAGCCTGACCTTATCGCATTCAATACAGACTGCTTGCATTCTTCTTTGTCCGTCACTTGAAAAACGCCAAAACCAGCCATTGGCATCTTTATGTTGTTACTTAAGACTGTATATTCCACGATTGCAAATCTCCGCTTGGGCAAAGATATAATATTAGGGTATGGAGCTGGATATGATAAGTGGGTGATATTCGATTGCACTTATGAAACTTAATCATGAATGCTAAATGTCTGAAATTCACATGGAGTACTTTTTCATCAATCTTTTCAGAGGAATATGTGAACTCACAGGGAGATGACTGGTTGGCAATGCTCTTAGAAAAAAATTCATTAAAAATTAAATTAAGTTTAATGTTGAAGTTTTATGGGGCTGACTGCATCACTGAATGGCGCAAAGCTCTTCACCTGTCATTTTTATCAATGGCTGGTCAAGGATTATTTGAGGTTGCTCAAAATCAGTTGATATTTATCCTTGATTTATATTGCTGTATCTAACTGCTTCAACAAAGGCTAAAAAAGCTGGGGACATATTCCTTCTGTTTGGATAGTAAAGGTGAAATCCTTCGAATAGAGGACTCCAGTCCCCAAGAACCTCTATTAGATCACCATTATTAATATGATCTTTGACCATGGCCTCAGGAACATATGCTAAGCCAATTCCATCTAAAGCACCGTTCAGAACATGGACTATGCTGTTGGACAATAATGGACCATTAACTCTCACATTAATCTTTTTCTCCTCCTTTTCAAACTCCCATGCATAGATACTGCCAGCAGGAGAATGGCGGATATTAATGCAGCGATGAACTGATAAATCCTGAGGAACAGCAGGAAGTGGGTAAGACTTAAAGTAAGCTGGGGAACCCACAACGGAGAGTCGCCAATCCGGTCCCATGCGGACTGCGATCATATCTTTGCTGATGGATCCACCCAATCGTATACCCGCATCAAAGCGTTCTGTCACAATATTGGTGAAACTGTAATCGATACATATCTCAACACTGATGTCGGGATACTTTGCCAGAAAAGCCGGTAGCATAGGGCGTAACAACCCTTCAGCCGCATCATCAGAGCAGGTAATACGAATATTGCCGGCCGGTTTATCGCGTAACTCACTAATCTGGTTTACTTCACTGTTAATTTGGTCAAACTAAGGCGCAATGCTTTGCAGCAAACGCTCGCCTGCTTCGGTTGGCGCCACGTTGCGAGTAGTGCGTGCCAGCAACCTGACGCCGATACGCGCTTCAAGATTACGAACGGTATGGCTCAATGCTGAGGGGCTGACCCCGAGAGTTACTGCCGCTTTAGTAAAGCTCTGCGCTCGCGCAACCGCAATAAAAGCCTGTAAATCGTTCATGACCACACCTCATTACTGATTAATCCTCACAAGTTAGTAGAAATTACCCTGTATGTGGCGGGTATTCCAATTCATTCGGACAGCGCATTAAAAAAAAGCACACAAGGTTACAGATACTTATTCATCGTCAACCGTACTTAGGGGATTGTTATAGCGCATGAAAAGATTATTGAATTTTCCTCATAACCACATTTTGCCAGAGACTATTCATAAATCTTCTATTCTTTGTAAGGATTAAAAAATTTCCTTTCACCTGCCATTTCTGCGTGTAGCGCAAGACTGCTAAATGCCAATCAGTCCCGTGAGTGGTGGGTTTTTTTAGAGCAATGCATGACCTGTGGGAGCGTACAACGATGGAACTGCACATTAACAACCAGACCTACCAAATTGATGCGGATGCAGACACACCGCTCCTGTGGGTGATTCGTGATGATCTCGACATGACGGGCACCAAGTACGGCTGCGGCTTAGCACAGTGTGGTGCCTGTTCTGTGATGATTGACGGGCAGATTGTGCGCTCCTGTGTCACGCCAGTCGAAAAAGCCAGCGGCAAGCACATCACCACCATTGAAGCGATTGAAAGCAATGATCTGGGTAAACGTATGGTGGCGGCGTGGGTGAAACATCAGGTGCCACAATGTGGTTATTGTCAATCAGGACAAATCATGGCGGCCATGGCGCTGTTACAGCAATCTGCCCATCCTTCTGATGAACAGATTGCGGCGGCTATGGTCAACCTCTGTCGCTGTGGAACCTACAACGCCATCCGGTCGGCTATCAATGAAGTGGCGGGTGCGGGGGATCAGGCATGATGCGCCGTGCACGGGAGGAAATGGAAACGCTGAGTGAACAACCGGCTAATCTTTCACGCCGCCGTTTTCTGGTGGCTACCAGCAGCCTGGCGGGTGCCTTTGTGCTGGGCGTGGGATTACCGATTGGACAGAGTCGTGCGCAAACAGCGGTAAATGCACTGCCTGCCGGTACGCGTGTGCCTGCTTTTCTCGAGATTCGGCCAGACAGCTCAGTGCGTTTTTTATCCCCGTTTATTGAAGGGGGACAGGGCATTTTCACAGCGATGGCGCAGATTGTCGGTGAGGAATTAGATGCCGACCCGGCGACCTTTGTGGTCGAGAATGCGCCAGCAGGCTCCGATTATAAAGTGATGGACAGTGGGATACGTATTACCGGAGGAAGCCAGTCTGTCCGGTCTAGCTATACCACCATGCGGCGTCTTGGCGCGCTGGCTCGACAAATGTTGCTTCAGGCTGCTTCGGCGGAACTCTCCGTTCCGGTGGATCAACTTCATACCGAGCCGGGCCGCGTAATCCATGCGTCGTCCGGGCGTTCAGTCTCTTATGGCGACCTGGCTGCCCGTGCACGGGATGTGCCCGTTCCGCCTGTAGACACCATCAAACTTAAGGACCCCGCGCATTTTCGCTGGATTGGTAAACCGGTACAGCGTCTTGATATGCATGAGAAATCAACCGGGCAGGCCATCTACACCATTGACAGTCGAGTAGAGGGCATGCTGCATGCAGCCGTACAACATGCCCCGCGCCTTGGACTGAGTGCCGGTGAGATCCGCAATGAAGCGCAGGTCAAGGCGATGAAAGGCGTGCACTCTGTACATGTGCTGCCTGGCGCTGTCGCCGTGGTGGCTAAACGCTGGTGGCAGGCAAAACGCGCCGCAGAAACCTTGCAGGTGGTGTGGAACGAACCGGAAAAGCCAGACGGGAATTACATGCCAGCTGATTTTTCCTCTGATGCCTTTATTACAGCTTTGGCACAGCAGCCCGGCCAGGGTGAGGACGCGGAAGTGAAAGGGGATATCGCCCAGGGGATGTCTGCGGCGAAAACCACACTGAGCGCCACCTACCACAGCCAGTATCTCAATCATGCGCAACTTGAACCCCCTTCGGCGCTTGCGCGCTTTAATGCGGATGGCTCACTGGATCTCTGGCTCCCGAATCAGGCACCTGAGATGTTTCAGGCTGATGCTGCCAAACGTACCGGGCTTGATCCAGAAAAAATCAGGATCCATTCGCCCTTGCTGGGCGGTTTTTTTGGCCGCCATTTTGTCTATGACACGGCGATGGTGTATCCCCAGGCGATTGCGCTCGCCAAAGCCGTGGACCGGCCTGTCAAACTTATCTGGAGCCGTGAAGAAGAGTTTCTGCGCGATACCCACCGACCTGCGGCGGCGGTGCGATTTAAGGCGGGCCTCGATGCCGAGGGCTATCCCATCGCGCTGGAGGCGATCAGCATTTGTGAAGGGCCGACGGAAGGTATCGCAGGTCAACAAGGGGCGAAACTCGATCCCACCGCAGTAGAAGGCCTGGCGGGTAAGTCCTATGCCATTCCCAACGTGCGCATTGCGCAAATCTATAATAAGGGACCGGTTAAATTGGGCTACTGGCGTTCGGTGGGTAACTCGATGAATGATTTTCTCTACGAGTGTTTCCTCGATGAGATCGCAGAGAAGAGCAAGCTCGACCCGTTTGCGCTCCGACTGCGTTTGCTGGAGGGCAATCAACGGTTGACCACCTTGTTGAATGCGGTGGCTGAGCTATCCGGCGGCTGGCAGGCAGGTCCTTACACCGCATCCGACGGCAGCCGTCGTGCACGCGGTGTTGCCATGGCGTCTCCTTTTGGTACGGAAGCCGCGGCGATCGCGGAAGTGTCCATCGAAAACGGCCAGGTGGTTGTGCATCAGGTTTGGGAGGCAATCGATCCTGGCAGCATTGTGAACCCAGCGATTGTTGAAGCACAGGTCAACAGTGCGGTGGCGCTTGGACTGTCTCAGGTACTGCTTGAAGAGAGCGTCTATGAAAAAGGGCAGCCGGTGGCGCGTAACTACGACATGTATCCGATTTTACCTCCCTCACGTATGCCAAAGGTGCAGGTGCGGATCGTGGAAAGCGGCGCAAAAATGGGCGGCATTGGCGAACCGCCACTGCCCGCGGTGCCACCTGCTGTGGCTAATGCGGTTTCGCGACTCACTGGCGAACGCGTTCGCTCTATGCCTCTTTCACGTCTGAAATTTAGCTAAGCCTGCCACGGCTAAAGGGAATGAACCATGAAAATGAAACGGCTTAGCCTGGTGCTGGCAGGTCTGGTGTGCGTGGCCGCTGTGGTCACTGTATGGCTAACGCGCCCACCCGCTTCAACGTTTGATCATGACACTGCGGCAACGACACTGCCCTCCGCCGACCTGATTAAGCAGGGGGAGTATGTCGCTCGTCTGGGTGACTGTGTTGCCTGCCACAGCACGCCGGACAGTGCCCCTTTCAGTGGTGGTCTGGCGATGGCAACACCGGTAGGAAAAATCTTCACCACCAATATTACGCCGGATAAAGAGACCGGTATTGGCCGCTATACGCTGGCCGACTTTGATCGCGCCGTCCGTCACGGCGTCGCGCGGGATGGGCATCGTCTCTATCCCGCGATGCCTTTCCCGTCTTATCAGAAGTTTTCGGATGACGATATTGCCGCGCTGTATGCTTTCATGATGCAGGGTGTCAAACCTGTATCACGTCAGAACAGGGCGTCTGAAATCCCCTGGCCGCTGAATATGCGTTGGCCGCTGGCATTGTGGAGTGCGGCTTTCTCGCGTGGTGGCCCTTATCAGCCGCAAGAGAACCAGGATGCACACTGGAATCGGGGGGCTTACCTGGTTGAAGGCCCAGGCCATTGTGGTAGCTGCCATACGCCACGTGGTCTGGCTTTTAATGAGAAAGCGCTGGATGCCAGCAGTGATGATTACCTGGCCGGTGCATTACTGGACGGCTGGTACGCCCCCAGCTTGCGTAATGATGCCAATACCGGCATCAGCCGCTGGAGTGAACAGGATGTCGTCACATTCCTCAAGCAAGGCCGTAACCAGCATGCGGTGGTGTTTGGCTCGATGGCGGATGCGTTTAATAACTCCACCCAATTTATGAGCGATGACGATTTAAAGGCAATCGCCCACTACCTGAAAGCCCTGCCACCCGGAAGCAACAATGCCGGCAATCAGTGGCAGTATCCCGAGGCGGCTAAATCCGCTGTGAGTGACCACCCCGGCAGCCAGGTCTATATGGCTCGCTGCAGCAGTTGCCATGGTGCTGATGGCCGTGGGCAGGCACCGTGGATCCCGCCACTGGCGGGCGCTACGTCGATGCAGGTGGATCCGTCATCCTCAATCAACGTGGTGCTGAACGGCTCTGCGCGTATTGTGGCAAATGGCTTACCGGATGCCTATCGCATGCCGCCTTACCGTAAGCAGCTTACCGATCAGCAGGCCGCTGACGTGCTGAATTTCATCCGCTCGTCCTGGGGCAACCAGGGAACGAAAGTTGAAACCAAAGCGGTGACGGATATGCGAGAGAAGACCGATCCGGCGAGCAGTAGCGTCATTATTTTACAAATGCGTTGAGCAATGATGCGCTGCCATACTGTTGCTGCATTCAGCGTAATGCAGCTTCTTAACGCCCTAACCGGAGAAGTACATGCATCATCTTGATGTGCAGGTTTTGAACGCAACGCTGGCATGGGTTGAGGAGCAGCCAGTGTGGCTATGTACGGTCCTCAGTACTTTTGGATCGTCACCGAGACCGCCTGGCGCAATGATGGTGATCAGAGGTGATGGCCGCTATTGCGGATCATTGTCTGGCGGTTGTGTGGAAGAGAGCTTTATCGCCCGTATTGGCGACGATCTTTTTTCCTCGCCCAGTCAAATTGTGCGTTATGGTGACGGCGGCTTTGAACCGGACAGAGCGTTACCCTGCGGGGGGATCGTGGATATCCTGGTTGAAAAACTGCTACCGGGGAAAGAGACGCTCGACTACCTACGACAGATGTATTCAGCGCTGACGGGGCCGCATTCCGTGATTAAGACGCTGAAGTTGCCCGAACCGTGCCACTCGCTTCAACCCGGGACGTATCTGAGTCGGACGCATACGCAAGTGCAGGGGACGGAAGTCGTGCTGACACTGTGTGCCCCTCCCAGAGTGGTCATCGCTGGACTCTCCAGCGTGGCGCTTTACTGCGCTAATTTTGCACAAGCGCTGGGATTTGAAACACTGGTGTGTGAGCATCGAGAGGACGTCTTGCTGAACCTGGGGGATGAGCTTGAAGCATCTGTCACGTTAATCAGGCAGTTTCCCGCGACTTATCTTGAGCGCGAAGGTTGCCACTCAGGCACTGCTATTCTCTCCCTTACCCATGACCCGCGCATTGACGATCTCACGATGATGGAGGCAGTTAATTTGCCAGCTTTCTATATAGGGGCCATGGGGTCGCACAACAACAGCCTGCGGCGTAAAGAGCGGCTGGTCAGGATTGGCGAGCTTCATCCTGAGCAAATTGATCGCATACATGCACCGGTGGGTATGGATATTGGTAGCAAAACACCCGCTGAAATTGCGCTATCCATTCTGGCCGATATCGTACGTCATAAAAATGGCCTGGTGGACGCTCAGCAGCAGAGGGAAGGCGCAACGTGAACCTTATCATTCTGGTCATGGCGGCAGGCTACAGCAGTCGCTTCAGGCAGTCCGGCCAAGGGAATAAACTCGCTGCGATAATGCAGGGCAAGCCGGTGCTTCAACATACGCTGGATAACGTGCGTGCCACTGGTTTTGACTTCTGTGTGGTGGCTCGACCTGAGGACCTTGAACTGCATGGTTTCATGGCACAGGAACGCATCGTGACCTGCTCAAGTGAGGGACTGGGGGAATCTATTGCTGCTGGCGTTTCCGCTACAGCAGAATATGACGGTTGGCTGATAACCCTCGCGGATATGCCTTTTATCACGCCATCCAGCTATCAGAAAGTTGCGCATGCGCTGCGCAACTCACCCCTGGTGCGTGCACGAATAAAGGGTATGCAAGGCCATCCCGTCGGCTTTCAGCAATCCTTCTATCCGCAGCTTTGTGCATTAAAGGGTGACAGAGGGGCGAGGGAATTGCTGAATGCTGATGCTCTCACGGTAGTTGACTTATCAGACCGCGGCTGTATCACGGATATTGATACCGCTGAAGATCTGACGCGGTGTAATCAGGATCCTTACTTATAAGAATATGAGGCAGACCCGCTGCAAGGTCTTTTTGACAGTACAGCGGGTTAGTGTATTCGGGTAACGCTAAGCGGTCTGAGGTAATGCCTCCAAGAGTTTATCCAGCTTGACTGGATAGTCTCTGACTCTGACACCCGTCGCGTTGTAGATGGCATTCGCAATGGCCGCCCCGACACCGCATAATCCCAGTTCACCTACGCCTTTGGCTTTCATCGGCGAAGAAACCGGGTCGGTATCTTCAATAAATATGACTTCCTGTTCGGGAATATCAGCATGAACCGGCACTTCATACGCTGCCATATCGTGATTGACAAAGAATCCTAAGCGGGTATCCACCGCGAGTTCTTCCATCAGGGCGCCGCCTAATCCCATCGTCATCGCACCGATGACCTGACTTCGCGCGGTTTTCGGGTTGAGTATTCGACCAGCTGCACAGACAGCCAGCATGCGGCGTACCCGCACTTCACCGGTGTAGATATCCACCGCCACCTCGGCAAAATGCCCGGCAAAGGTGGATTGCTGATAGTGCTGATCGAGATCGCCAAACTCAATCGTATCTTCTGCCGTCAGTGTGCCTTTGGCCGCCGCCGCAGAGAGCGGGACGCTGTGGTTGCCTGAGCGAACCTGCCCTTCCACAAACTCAGCGTCATCAGGATTGATGCCCAGTGCTGCCGACACCTGCTCACGCAGCTTCACACAGGCGGCATAAACGCCGGCTGTTGAGGTATTCGCGCCCCACTGACCGCCCGATCCTGCAGATACCGGGAAATCTGAATCTCCCAGTTTCACCGTCACTTGTTCGACAGGCACGCCCATCATTTCTGCTGCCGTCTGGGCGATGATGGTATAACTGCCGGTACCGATGTCCGTCATGTCGGTTTCGACGGTGACGACGCCTTGTGCATCCAGATGCACCCGTGCACCGGAGGGGGCGAGAAGATTGTTGCGGAATCCAGCGGCCACGCCTAAGCCCACCATCCAGCGCCCGTCCCTTACATGCGCAGGTATCGAGTTGCGCTTTTGCCAGCCGAATTTATCTGCACCCGTGCGTAGACACTCAATCAGCTGGCGGCGTGAGAAGGGGCGTTGGGTATCGGCGGGATCAACCTGAGTATCATTTAGGATGCGGAATTGTACCGGATCGATACCCGCTTTCTCTGCAATCTCATCTATGGCAATTTCCAGCGCCATTAATCCCGGCGCTTCACCCGGTGCCCGCATCGCATTACCTTCCGGCAGATCAAGCGTTGCCAGACGCAGGCCCGTCAGACGGTGGGCTCCGGCATAGAGGAGTTCTGTCTGTTGTACGGCGGTCTCAGGCGTACCGTCCGGTAAGTTACCCGACCAGCTGATATGAGAAATGCCCGTGATATGCCCGGACTTGTCGGTACCAATGCGAATATGCTGGTTCGTCGCAGGTCGATGGGTGGTGTTATTAGGTATCATTGGCCGGGGCAGCATCACTTTCACTGCGCGTTTTACGACACGCGCACCTAAAGCAGCCAGCAGGGCATCACTGCGCAGAAACAACTTCCCGCCAAAACCACCGCCAATATAAGGCGACAGCACCCGCACTTTTTCCAGCGGCAGGTTCAGGGTCTTCGCGAGATCAGTTCGACACCAGTTAATCATCTGATTTGACGTCCAGACCGTTACCCTGTCCCTATCCCACAGGGCCATTGAAGCATGAGGTTCCATGGCCATATGGCTTTGATCCGGCGTGGTATAGGTCTCGTCCAGCACAAACGCTGCTTCGCTCAGGGCTCGTTCTGCATCGCCCACGGTTTTATCCGGGGTATCTTCCGGTGCAGAGGTGACGTAGGGTTTCGCATCCTCGAGGCTGTAAACGCCTTCTTCCTGCTCATAGCTGACCTCAACCAGCTGGGCCGCGGCACGTGCCTGTTCAAACGTTTCAGCGACAACTAGTGCCACAGCCTGATGGTAATGTTCGATATGATATTCAGCCAGCAACGTTGCCGTGTTCATCTCCCCCTTACCGAGTTTTCCCGCGTTTTTAGCGGTGATAACGCCTAGTACGCCCGGTGCGCGTTCAGCGGCTTCGGTAATGAGTGAAGTGATTTTTCCTTTGGCAATCGGGCTCCCCACCACATATCCATACGCGACATCGGGCGCTTCATCATGCCATTCATACGCGTAAGGCGCGCTACCGGTGGTTTTGAGCGGACCATCAATGCGATCAAAGGGACGTCCCACGTATCTGAGCTGGTCGATAGGATTGGTGCCGGCAGGTTTCTCAAATTTCATGGCTTTGCCCTCGCTTCTGCCAGTACCGAAGCCAGGGTGCGCTTCGCCAGTACCAGCTTAAATTGGTTATCTGCCATAGGTTGCGCATCCTCAAACAACTTATCAAAAACCGGCTGAGTACCATTAGGCAGTTCGCTGTCTGCCGATGTCCGCCGCCAGGGCTGGTGTGCCACACCGCCCACGGCGATCCTTCCTGAGTTATCGCGGTGTACGATAGCCGCAATGGAAACCAGCGCAAAAGCATAAGAAGCGCGGTCGCGCACCTTACGGTAGATGTGCGTGCCTCCCACCGGCGGCGGCAGTACCACTGCGGTAATCAATTCGCCAGCGTTAAGCACCGTTTCAAGATGAGGCGTCTGACCCGGAGCGAGGTAGAATTCATCGATTGGAATAGCGCGCTCGCTGCCATTTGGGCTGACAGTTTCGATGGTTGCATCCAGCAGTCGCATTGCTACGGCCATGTCGCTGGGATGGGTCGCAATACAATCGTTACTGACACCCACCACGGCATGATGACGACTGTACCCCCCGATCGCCGCACAGCCGCTGCCGGGCTGACGTTTATTGCAGGCCTGATTGGTGTCATAGAAGTACGGGCAGCGCGTGCGTTGGAGCAGATTTCCTGCGGTCGTGGCCTGATTACGTAACTGACCGGACGCCCCCGCAAGCAACGCGCGTGAGAGAACCGCGTAGTCCCTGCGCACCCGCATGTCTGCGGCAAGATCGGTGTTACGCACCATCGCACCGATACGCAGTCCACCTTCCTGGGTTGGCTCAACCTTATCCAGCGCTAAACCGTTCACATCAATAAGATGAGCGGGGGTTTCTATCTCCAGCTTCATTAAATCCAGCAGATTGGTGCCGCCAGCAATAAACTTTGCGCCGGGATTTTTTTGTGCGCGGGTGGCGGCTTCTCGAGGAGAGGTGACTTTTTCATAGCTGAAGGCTTTCATGATGTCTGGCCCTCCGCATAGTCTTCAATGGCGGCGAGGATATTAGCGTAGGCCCCGCAGCGGCAGATATTCCCGCTCATGCGCTCGCGAATTTCATCTGCATGCCGTGTTGGCTGCTCCAGCAGATCTGAGGAAACGTGGCTGGGGATCCCGTCTGCAATCTCTTTAAGTACTGCCACGGAAGAGCATATCTGTCCCGGCGTGCAGTAACCGCATTGATAGCCATCATGTTTGATGTATGCAGCCTGTAGCGGGTGCAGGTTGTCAGGCGTTCCCAATCCTTCAATGGTGGTGATCTCTGCATGCTGCTGCATCACCGCCAGTGTAAGGCATGAATTAATGCGTCGCCCATCTACGATAACGGTACAGGCACCGCACTGGCCATGATCGCAGCCCTTTTTGGTCCCGGTGAGATGCAGGTGTTCGCGCAGAGCATCCAGCAGAGTAGTGCGGGTATCCAGATGCAGTGACCGCTCCTTACCGTTCACATTTAAGGTCACCGACATCATGGCGGGTGGTGGTGGTGTGGTCGCTAATCCATGCTTACCCAACGCGGCAACGGATGAATCACTGGTCGCGGTTGCAGTGCTGGCTTTATCGTTATCCTGCTGGTGGTTAACATTGTGTGGGGTGCTCATACCCGGCCTCCAGTAAAAAAAGTAGGGTGCCTAAGGCACCTCTGTTTATAAGGTTTTTTGGAGTTCTAAGCATAGACGTCAATTTGGCATTGCGGGCTGGCCGGGTGTTGGTGCAACACCGATTTCAAATCTTCCTCAGGCTATGTACTGAGGAAGGTTGCAATAGACTAAAGGGAGGCTTCCGGACTGCGTCCAGAAGTCCGGCTATATTCCTGTTTTGAATTCTCTTCAGAGAATTCTCCACACCATCGTGAAACGACCACCGTGGCTACGCTGTTGCCAATAGTATTGCAGGTGGCGACAGCCATCGACATAAAGCGATAAACGCCAAAGATCAGCGCCAGACCCTCAACCGGTAAATGGCCCACAGTTGCTACTGTCGCGGCAAACACCACGAAAGTCCCGCCAGAGACTGCGGCGGCCCCTTTCGAGGTTACTAACATTACGGCCAGAATCCCTAATTGTTGCTGCCAGTTCAGGTCGATGCCATAGGCATTAGCAATAAACAGCGTACACATCGACATGTAAATACTGGTGCCGTCCAGGTTAAAAGCGTAGCCAGTCGGCAGGATTAAGCCAACACTCTGACGCGAGCAGCCATATCGCTCCAGCTTATGCAGCAAGCGTGGCAGGGCGCTTTCTGAGGATGCGGTGCCCAGCACGATGAAAATTTCATCTTTGATGTATTTGAGAAAACGCATCAGACTGAAGCCAGAGATACGGCACATTGTTCCCAGCACGACAACGATAAAGAAAGCAACGGCGACATAGAACATCAACACCAGATTTAGTAGCGACAGCAACACCGCGCTGCCGTTGCTACCAACAGCGTAGGCCACAGACCCGAAGGCACCGAGTGGTGCCAGGCGCATGATCAGGTTGATAAATTCAAAGAAGCATTCGGAAACACGATTCATGCCATTCTCGATCACGTTGCGTTTTTCGTGGTTCAGCGCCAGCAAGGCAAAACCAAAGATGATGGAGATCACCAGCACCTGCAATAACTGGCCGCTGGCAAAGGCGCCAATGAAGTTGTCAGGGAAAATGGCGTAGATGAACTCCATGGTGCTGGATGGCGCGTGGCCTTTTGCCAGCGTGGCGTTGACAGCAGAGGTGGCAGCCGCACTCACACTGCTGCCCATTCCCGCGCCGATATTCACCAGATTGGCCCAGCCAAGCCCTAACGCCAGTGCCAGCGTGGAGATTACTTCGAAATAAATCAGCGCGCGTACGCCAATTTTGCCTACTTTTTTAATATCGCCTGCCGAAGCAATGCCGTGTACCACAGTGAAAAAGATCAGCGGTGCTACGGCAGTTTTAATCAGTTTCAGGAAGATATCGCCGAGGATTTTGAATTTCACCGCGAACTCGGGTAGGGCGAAGCCCAGCATAATTCCCAAAACCATGGCGGCGAGCACCTGAAACGTCAACCCTTTCCAGAACGGTTTTACTGTAGACATGGCATAGTTCTCTTATTGGCAGGTAGGGTACAGGGCAGTGCACTGCCCTTATCGATTTTTTAGTGGTTAATTTTGGAGGAAGCCAGCAGGGCACGATCAACCATCACTGGCGCCAGTCCGGTGTAGTTGCCCGGTTCAGTCAGGGCCTGTAATTCCGTTCTGCTGAGCCTGGCGGTGACAGTCTCATTACCCAACAACGCATCCAGTAATGAGATATTTTGGGTATTGGCGATGCGGCAGGCGTCATACACCACATCATGTGCGGTCTGCCGTCCTAACTGAGGTGCCAGTCCCATCATCACTGCTTCAGCAACGATCAGACCGCGTGTCATGTCGAGGTTTTTGCGCATGTTGTCGGGTTTCACTTCCAGGCCGTTCAACATATACACCGCCTGCTCAAGCGCAGCGCTGCTTAGCATGAACGATTCAGGGATTGCGACCCATTCCGCCTGCCATGGCCCGGTAGAACGTTCGAAATCCTGCACCATGGCGTCCAGCATCAAGCCGGCGTGCTGGCGGACGCCTTTCGCTGCGGCATAGATAATTTCGCAGGAGATCGGATTGCGCTTCTGTGGCATGGTGCTGCTGGCACCACGACCTTTAACAAAGGGTTCATAGGCTTCGCCCAATTCGCTGGTCATCATCATCATGATATCCAAAGCTACTTTTCCGAGTGAACCGGTTACCAGACCGAGGAAATTGAGGGTTTCAGCGAAGCCATCGCGAGCAACGTGCCACGTGGAATGCGGTACGCCTAAATCGAGTTCTTCCATCATGGCTTGCTGCACCTCAAGCCCATTATCGCCCAGTGATGCAAGGGTTCCGGCAGCTCCTGCGAACTGGCCCACTTCAACGCGTGGACGCAATTGCACCAGGCGCTCGGCGTGGCGATCAAACATACTTAGCCAGACCGCACATTTATAGCCAAAGGTGATGGGTAGGGCGTGTTGCAGATGAGTACGTCCAGCCATCGGTGTGTCGCGATGTGCTTTCGCCAGTCTGGTCAGTGCCGTTCTCACCTGCTGAAGATCGCTGGCCACTATGTCCAGTGCAGCGCGGATCTGTAACACCACAGCCGTATCCATGATGTCCTGAGTGGTGGCTCCCCAGTGTACATAACGCCCGGCTTCGCCACAGATTTTGGAGAGTTGCTCAACCAGCGGCAGGATGGGATAACCGACGATTTCTGTCTGGTGCTGCATCTCATTGAGATCCAGCGCTTCATAGCGTGATTTTTCGGCGATATCGACTGCCGCGCTGGTTGGAATAACCCCGCAGCGCGCTTCGGCTTTGGCTAAAGCAATTTCAGTCTCTATATAGCGTTCAATCAATGCCTTATCAGAGAAGACTGCACGCATTTTTTCTGTGGCAAACATATTCCTGAACAGCATTGAATCGTATACGGTGCTAGACATAAAAACTCCTGACTGATATGTACGTACATTTAAATATGTACGTACATAATTAGGATGACACAGGAGCACAGTCAATTTGATCCTTAAACGGAATGTGAGAAACATGATCTCGGTTAGATATTTAATGGTTGCCAGAAAGCTTTCAGACGCGATCAACGGCGGTGAGTATCCCGTTGGCACGCTGTTACCAACAGAACACGAGTTATCCGAGATGTTTCAGGTCAGTCGTAGCACAATCAGGGCGGCGATTGCTTGTTTACAAGATCAAGGTCTGGTTTCGCGCAAGAAACGCGTGGGTACACGCGTGGAAGCGGCAACACGTCAGAAAGGTTACTCACAGACCTTAGGCACGATTGCTGACCTGGTACACCTGGCAAAAACGCAAACCCGTGAAGTGAAAGAGGTCGAATCTTTTGTTGCAGATAAAGCGCAGGCTGAACGGCTGGGATTTGAGCCAGGAGGTAAGTATGTGCGTATATCAAGTATTAGAACCGACAGTGACCATCCAGGCCAGCCTGTATGCTGGACTGACGTCTATATGGCAGACCCTTTTGCCTCGGTGGTTCCCTTAGCGAAAGAGCGTAAAGGTGAATTGATCGCCGCCATTATCGAAGCGGAATTTGGTTTGGTTATCACCACCATTGAACAGCGCGTTGAGGCGGTATCTATCACCGAAGAACGGGCAAAAGCGCTGAATACCCCGGCAGGTGAGCCCGCACTGGAAATCACGCGTATCTATCGCGATCAGGATGCCCAGTTGATGGCAATGTCAGTGACAGTTCATCCGCGCGAGCGGTTCACGCTGGTAATGAAAATTGAACGTGATCGGGTTTAAAGACAATTTGTAAAGCCGAAAGCGAGGTTCTTTTCTGCTGGTCGGGAGATTTGCAATCACGTCAGTCCTTCAGTAAGAGGCCGATAAAGCAGCAGTGTAGGCATCAGCAATTTTTGGGCGCGCAATGCGTAGAATTAAGTCATAGAACAAGTTGGCAACCAGGTGGCTCGCCTCGCAGATGGGGCTGATTATGCAACCTGATCAGCTATCTGGTTGATGTGTTCAACGCGTCCATTGCCTAGGCTGCTGTTGATATAGCTTCGTTCAATGCTCATGTTACGCAGTGCACGGCTAAACCGCGTGTTTTAACTTTGGAATGTGAGAGTTTTCTCATGTCAATAAACTGGTTCAATAAAAAATCTGTGAACTGTTACTAACGTGTTTAGTATTGTGGATAAAAAATCCAAAATTATCATTTATTATCAAGTGGTTAGGTTTGGGTTGGTGGTTTTTAGCAAAATCCAAAGTTGTGTTATGAAGTGCGAAAGCTTCGGTAGAAGAGGAGAATATAGATTTTGAGCATGATACGGAAAAAAGAGACTTTGTGAAAAAATTATAATAAGCAGGCTAATCATTATACGGAATTGCCATGCTATCTCTCTTTTTACTCATCAGCCGCGAATGCGCTGCATTCTTAGTTGCAGCATTATTCATAGGTTTTGCAATGTCCGCGGTATACATAGACGTTAACTGGATGCACAACTCGTTGCATGAAAACTCGTTCACAGAACTTCTTCAGGAAGTGATACTGGCAATTACAACAGGACTTTTCTTTTGGTCATCGGTGAGGCGCCCTGATCAACGTGGGGGCCTTATCCTCATAGGTGGGTTTTACTTGTGTATGCTGATTCGCGAACTGGATGATATATTCGATACGATCAGGCATGGAAGCTGGCTGTGGTTTGCTCTCGCAACAACGGCTATTTGTGTATTTCTTTCATTCCGAACTTTAAGAAGTATGATAACAGGTCTTACTGCGTTTTTTCAGCACCGCACATGGCTCATGACTGCGACTGGTTTGATCATAGTATTAGTTTTTTCTCGGTTAATTGGAATGCACCAGCTATGGGAACACCTGATGCTTGATGGTTACAACCGGGTCGTTAAAAACATGGCAGAGGAAGCATCAGAATTAATGGGTTACAGCGTCTGCTTTCTTTCGACGGTGCTTTTTCTGAAAGAGACACGAGAAAAAGTCTAGTCCTGAAATAAATACGCATTCCAAAATGCAATTATTCCAGTAGCAAAAATACATGGCGTAGGCAGACATAATCTACGCCATCCAAAATCTGCTTGAAGGCGAAAATGTGTAATAACCAATGATTAATCCGGATAAAAATTAAAAGGCGCTAAACGTACATTATGTTAAATAAATGGCGCCTACAATGCTATGGCATCACATTATACTTTATATTTCTCAATGAAATTCGATATGCACAGCCAAAGTATCGAGATCAGTAATTAAACCCACCATCATTTTATATTAATGTTGGAAGCGTAAATCTGGTGATTATTTCGATAGGAAGGAAGGTATGAATTCCAAAATCATTTCCTTCTTTGATGTTTTGAAGTTTCTCAGCGGTTTTTATTAAGAGTTGCGACATGTCCTGAGAAATTATGTAATCAATCTTCTCGTTAATAATTAACTTTTCGGTTACTTCATTTACCTCGTGTGTGATAAGAATTGGACGTACTTCACTTTCAATCTCATCCAGAGCTGCAACAAGACCTGCGTTTCCACCAGCAACATTATAGATTGCGCGAATGTTTTTAACATTATTTAAAAGTTGAATTGCGGCATCATAGGTTTGTTGAGTATTGTCATTGCCTGAAATAACCTCAGATACGCTCACCGCCGGGAAGGTTTTACGAATTTGTGCTCTGAATCCTATTTCTCTGTCATCATGGCAACTATAAGACAATGTACCCACGATGACAGCAACACTTGCATCAGTACAATATTGCAGATGCTTACCAAGAATAAATCCTGCGGCCTGCCCTGCAGCTCGGTTATTTATGCCAACATACGCATCTCTGGCATCGGGTTCAATATCACTTACCAATGCGATAATATGCTTACCTTTCAATTTTAATTTGTGCACTGCAGAATTAATAGCGGGAGTATTTTTAGCTACAATGGCAATACCGTCAGCATGCTCAGCTTGTTTATGCAGCAGTCTGATGACTTCATCGTCATTCATATCTGAGCTACAGCAAACATTAAGGGTGATACCTTTAGTTTTTAAACTCGCCTTAATTCGCTCTGCGGCCGATTTCAAAGAAGCGTTGTACTCATCTCCGGCCTGAACCACAACAGAAAATACACTTGAAGTTCGCATTTTAGGGGCATGAACCAAGCCGGCAGCCTCTACAAGCAGTGCAGAGTATGCATGTTGTACAGTTTCAATGGTTTTGGGATTTACTCCAGGGCGATTATTCAATACGCGATCTATAGTCGCTCTGCTGAGATGAGTTGCATCAACAAGCTCTTTCATAGTGGGTTTGCGATTCATTAATATTTGCCTGTAATAACTTGTTCATTTATCGGATGTTAACTCATTTTACAACTCAAGTCCCCGGACAATCAGGTTGAAGCATAATGCCTCTGGTTACATACCATGACTTATGATGAGAGTTTTTTGAGTCATTATATACCACCATAATTTCTTAGTATCCCATCGGCTTCACCATGCAAAGTTTAAATTTAGACTATCATATTGAAATTATTGTAAAAATTTAGATAACTTTTTCATTTCAGTTATGTGAGATGGATCATAATATGAGGCTAAAAGGATCAATTTGTATTGTAATATGACTCAGTAATGATTATTAATACATCATTGGTGTGCTGGCGAGCACAGGCAACCAGTCATTACCCATCGGAGGGCAGCCTATTCGGCTTATAAAGCTTTCTTGGGGGAACGGGTAGCCGGAGGATTGATTGATAAAGAAGGTTTTTTCAGCAAATGTCTAAAAGAAACATGCTTACCGATCTTGCCCGTGTATCTGATGTCAGTGTGAGCACAGTTGATAGAGTATTGAAAAGCCGGGCAAGAGTATCAGAATCGAAAATGAGGCGTATTTTAAGTAACGCCAGGAAGCTTGGGTACACTCAGTTTGATAATGTGCATACCCACGACCATCTACGGGTTGCGGTCCTTATAGATGAATCAACGCGATTCCCGGCATATCATATTGCTGATGGTTTTAATAATGCCAACCCTTTCACTGCAAGCAGGGAGATTTGCTTTACGGTGTATTGCTGCGGTAAGGAGTCTATCAAGCAGCACCTGACTGATATGATTCTCGGAACCGTTATGTATAATGCTGTTATAATAATTTCCGCGCAAGACATTGAGATATGTTCGAAGCTTGGTCAAGTATCCAAAAAGGTGCCCGTACTGACTATGTTTTCTGACCTGCCCTCTAGTCACAGGCAAGCCTACCTTGGCGTAGACAATAGGGCTCTTGGCTGGGCGTTGGGCGAAAAGTTAAAAGGAGATCTTTCGCTCTGTTCACCTGAAATCTATATTGTGCCGGGACAGATTAATCTTATTTCGGATGAACAACAGGAAATGGGATTCAGGTCTTTCGTCAGAAAACATCTCAACGGATATTACATAAGAGACATGGACAATAAGGACTTAAATCAGATTTTAAAGGATGAAGGCAATAGCCAATTTTTAGGAGCGATACGAGATAACGTTAAAATTATTTTTGTGACAGGGTGTTACCTTTTTTCTTTGATTAAATCATCACAGAATCATACCCCTGATGAAGAACTATCTTCAGGAACGCACTTCGCAGAAAATATATTTAATACAAATAGATATCATGCTTCCTTCAGCAATACACTTAATGAAATTATTGAGCGTGCGATGGTGCTTATTACTTTTATGGATGTGGGTCCGCGAATTCAGTACAGTGAGTATAACTACTTACCTTTTAATCTCGAAAAACTTGCTATTCATCCTGCATCTTACATTACTTAACTATCATTAAAAGACTTCTGAATCAATAAAGCGCGTGTGAAATACAGGAATAAAAACCGCCATCACCTCTGAGTTAACTTCGCTTTACCCTTTTTGATTTTACTGTCGAAATTTATGTAGTCTTCTGTGAATGTCTTATTTCTAGTAGATATATTCATCGTCTTTGGTTTTGACTATTAGCATTAAATTCAACCTTCAAATAGATTATAGTGACTTGGTAAGACTTAAGGGCGTGCATCAACAGAATTGCTGAAACTAAAAAGCTATTTCCTCTGGCGGAAAAGCGTGATTCATTTAAATTACACTATAGAAAGAGTATTCAGTAATTGCGTATGGCGATTAGATGGGTAATATTTTTCAGGTTTTTCTAAAAATCAGCAGGTTGCCAGAATAAGCAACCTGATCCGGATGTTTCCTGTTATGCCAATACGCACAGTTCCTGATTCTGCTTACTCAGGTCTTCAACATTATGAATGTGTAAAAAGCACAACAAACATTCCGCATTTATCTTACTCTTTATCGCCATCGCTTACTGTTCTCCGGCTTTGTAAGTTTTGGTTTAAATCCATTTCTCTTTTTCAGCAGAGGTTAAAGTTAATTCAACGACTCTACCGGACTTTGCAGAAGAATAGGCAGCTTCTATTACTGCCATTACCGCAATCGCTTGCAGTGGAGTTACAGGATTCTGCCGCTGACCCAGCAGGGTGTCACGAATGGCTAAATAATACTGGCGTTGGTCACCTTTAGGCGTCGCCTGTGGTGATGGACTTAGATTCTCACCAAACAATATCACATCATCCGAATCTACACCCCACTCCGTCGTTCCCGGTTTTATCCCTGCGATCAACTGGTCTTCCTGCTTGTCGGCCTCGCTTTTAACGGCAGAGCCTTCAGTTCCGTGGACAGTGAACCGTGAGACGCCACCGGCTGAGAGCATTGTGCAATTTAAAATGACTTTAAGTTTTGCATAATTTAAAACCACATGCGCCCAGTCATCTATTTCAGCATTATCACGCAGGTTGGCTATGTTGGCCTGAATAGATTCCGGTAAGCCGAACAACTGTAATGCCTGGTCCGCGATATGGGGGCCTATATCAAACCATAGACCACTGCCTGGTAAATTCTTGTCGCGCCAGCGATCTATCACCCGTGGCTGAAATTTATCAATGTGAGACTCAAAATGAACAATGCGCCCAAGCTTGCCACTTTCAATGACGGCTTTAATGCCAAGGTAATCGCTATCCCAGCGACGATTATGAAAAACAGAAAGTATAACCTGGTTTTCTTCCGCTACTTGTTGCAGGTGGCGAGCCTGGTCAAGGGTTAAAGTGAAAGGCTTGTCTACGACAACATTTTTACCGGCTTTTAAGGCAAGTTCAGCCAAAGGGGCATGAGTCTCATTTGGGGTTGCCAGCACCACTAAATCAATATCGCTATCTTTTATCGCTTCTTCGGCTGAGCTAACTACTATCACGTTAGGGAAATCAGCTTTCACTTTATCTACCTGGCTTGAAACCACGGTTTTTAGACGTAAGCCCTCAGTGGCACTGAGTAAAGGGCCATGGAAATATTGGCCGACATATCCATAACCAATAAGGGCTACATTGATCGCTAAATTTTTATTGTTCATATAGAGTCCTGATGGATTTATTGAGAGTGAATTTGTTATAAATTAAAAACACTGCGAATCCGGCATCCTGATTTTGGACACAATAAATATCATCTGCCAAAAGAATCAATCTCCTCGCCTGACAGATGATATGACTAATACAGGATACTGATACTGGACTTTTTCTGTTCTCTACCGGAAAACCCGCCGGCGAATTTCCGTGGGTTCAGACTTTCTCCGTCTGCACAGAAAGCGTATTTTTCAGCATCTTCGCTTCCGCTACCTTTTCGATATCTTCCAGGGCGATACCACGGGTTTCCGGTACATAACGCGACAAGAACCAATAACAGAACGCGTTGAACACTACGAAGATCCACATGGAGAATGCGCCATGGAACTGCTCCTGCAACCAGACATTGTCGTTGACGATTGGGAACACCAGGGTGATCAGGAAATTGGAGACCCACATCAGGCCCACGGCCAACCCCATGCTGGATTCACGGATTCTGTCCGGGAAAATTTCTGAGATCATCACCCATGCACCTGCTCCCCAACCCATACCAAAGAACAACGTAAAGATCAGGATGCCGCTAATGGCGATATAGCCGACATCATTGGTATACAGACCCCATGAGGCGATTAGCAGTCCGGTGATGGCCCCCACGGTGCCAATCTTCATGATCGGCAGGCGGCCATAATGGTCAAACAGGTGCATGCCGATAAACGCGCCAACACCATTGAGCAAGGCCACAAAAATGGTTTCGAAGAAGATAATGTCTTTATTACTGGTGGTGCCTTCCAGCATCATCGGCGTGTAGTAGTTGATGACGTTGATGCCGGTAAACTGCTGCAGAACAGCAATCGCTACCCCAACCACCAGGATATAGCGCAGTACCGGATTTTCCGGCATAACGCCCTTGCGCGCCGTGGTTGATTTTTTGGCAGCAGAAGATGGCAGTTGGAACAATTGACGCGCTTCTTCCTGATTAAATTCCGGATAGATACGCGAGAGCACTTTGATCGCATGCTCGCCTCGGTTATGCCGGATGCACCAGTGCGGTGACTCAGGAACCAGAATGATCAAGACCAGCATCGCCAGCGACGGCACCAGCTGTACCGCCATCATGATTCTCCAGCCGGTTTCAACCATCCATGCCTGCGGCATGCCACGCGCAATCAGATAGTTGACAGTAAATACCGCCAGCACCCCGGCCACGATAGAGAGATCGTAAGTACCGGTGGCTTTACCGCGCATTTTGGCTGGCGAAATTTCAGAGATATACATTGGCGTTACCGTCGCCGCCAGTCCAACGGCGATGCCACATATCAGTCTTGCACTGGTAAACAACACAAACGAATCGGCAACGGCCGAAAGATAGGAAGTCACCACAAACAGGACTGCACTGACCAGCATGACTGGTTTGCGACCGGTTTTATCCGCCATTTTTCCGGCTGTCAGCGCACCGATGACGCCGCCAAAAATGACGCTGGAAACTGCCCAGCCGGTTTCTATCGAGCTCAGCCCGAAGACCTTCTGAATCGAATCCAGCGTAGCGGCAATCACCCCTTCAGAGTAACCAAACATAAATCCGCCAGCGGCGGCCGCCAGGCAAAGCATATATACATACCGAGCATTAAACTTGTGATGGTAAGACATGATGTTGCTCTCCTTTATGCTCGGGTAGGCAGGATAGTGCTGAGCCAGTCACGTGCTCTGGCCACGGTGATTTCCGGACGTTCGAGGGAAGGATCCTGCTCAGCTTCCACCACTACCCAGCCAGCGAAACCAGAGTCGTTGATAAACTCGAACAGCGGCTGGAAGTCGATCACTCCGTCACCAGGGATGGTAAACATGCCGGCCCGAACCGCCTCGTTGAAAGAGAGGTCTTTACTGCGTACAGCTTCTAGTATTGGCGTGCGCACATCTTTCAGATGGATGTGCTTAATACGTGGGCCAAACTCATTGATCAGATCGACATAACTGAATCCACCTGTCACCGCATGTCCGGTATCCAGCAGCAGGCCAACTTCATCACCGGTTGCCGCCATCAGCTGGCGGACTTCATCCTGCGTTTCCACGACCATCATCAGGTGGTGGTGGTACGCCATGGCCAAGCCATAGCCCTGCGCCAGTTTTCTGGCGAATTCGGTCAGGCGTGCGCCATAGGCGGCCATCTGCTCGGGGGTCAAGCGGCGGCGGCGGGACAACGGAACATCTAGGGCATTCTCTGCCATTGCTGCACATTCGCCATACACCATTACCTGCGCACCGGTTTTTTGTAGCAGCGTGGCAAACTCATGCACTGCACTCAGCTCTTCATCCACGCTGCGCTCAGCCAGAAAGCCGCTGTGCCAGCCGGATGCGAGGGAGAGTTTATAATCGGATAACAGCTTACTCAGCTCATCAGGATTGCGGGGAAATAAGCGGCTCATTTCGACGCCCTCATAACCCGCAGCCAATGCACCCGTAAGGCATATATCCGCCGTGGCATCTTTGCCAAACTCTTCAATCACTTCATTGGCCCACGAGAGTGGACTGATGGCCACTCTCACTGTTAAGCGAGGAGCTTTGATCATTTTATTCATATTATTCTCTCAGTCACTCATTGATACAGGGAGGTAATAAAGGTGATGTCAATCCGAAGTTAATAATTATTAATGATTGTTATCACCTAAAGTCTGATTTTTCTAAATTAAAATGCGTATTTCTTAATGGAGGATAATAGTTCTTTTGTTAATAACGCCGGATCACGTTCCCATAAGCGCGGGCTGATTAATTCAATCGACCAGGCTCCATTATATCCAGTTGATTTAACGGCTTCTGACCAGGCGCGCAAATCGATTTCCCCTTCGCCGGGTATGCAGTCGCGTAATACCGTTTCATCCCAGGGTTCTTCAGGGCTGTGCGGCACGCGGCCGTCGCCGAAGTGCACGCCAAAAATCATCGCGTTATCCATCTTAGCAACATCCTGTGGCGTTGCGCCGGAGGCATAGAAGTGCCAGAAATCAACCACCACACCGACATTTTTTTTACCAATGCGGCGAATCACCTCCTGCGCCTGGCTTAGCGTACGGAATTTGGTGAAAGCTGGTAACTCAATCATATAGCGAATACCGTGCTGTTCACCGATGGCGGCAATAGCAGCAATATTTTCGCTCATGATGTCCATGATCTTTTCATCGGAATAGTGGTCTATGCCATTACGCGGTAATACCATGACGGTTTCCACACCCAGCTCAGAGGCTTCCTGAGTAATTTTTTCTGCTTCATTCAGCAGCTGCTGCTTCTCACCTCTTGTGAGGCTGGCTTATCTGTAGTGGCTTTTAAGTATTCGCTAAAACTCTCTATCAAGGCATTTTTAAAAGGTCAATTTACAAGCTGCCTTGCGTAAGCGTTCATCACCACGGCGGTCATATTTTTGCGTCGTGGTAACGCTGGCGTGGCCCATAGCATCACGGACTGTAATCAGGTCTTCGCCGTTTTCCAGCATCATTGAAGCGAATGTGCGGCGTAAATCGTGCGGCGCGCACGCATCAATCCCACTTTGAGTACGCCGCTCATAGAGAATGTGGTATACCGCCTGTGGAGTCATGCGCTCATAAGTGACGCTGTCACCTGCGCGTATGCGGGAAAACAGCGGCCCATCCCGTTCGCCGCGCACCGTCTCCGTCCAGGTGAGGATGCGCTGCCAGACAGCTTCCGGCATAAAGGCCAGCCGCTCTTTGTTTCCCTTACCGCGTATCATCAGCGCCTGCTCCTTGGGAAGAATGCTGGCGTAGTCCAGGCCAATCACTTCTGAACGTCGCAGGCCGCAGCCGAGCATCACCGCCAGCATGGCCGCGTCACGCGGGCCTTTGCAGGCGGAGTCCTGTTCGCAACAGCGGAACAGCGCCTGAATTTCTTGAGCTGCCAGTGCACGTCCGCGGGCAAGCCGGCTTCCCCTTACTGCTCGTATTGCCTGAATCTGCTGATAACTCTCTGTGTCTGTCAGCTTCATCATCCACGCCTCGCGGGCGGTACCCTTCAGTGCTGAAAGATAGGTGTTGATGGTGGCCGGCGCCCGACCGCTGACCTGAAGCATTTCCAGCAGGCCACGAATATGATGACGGCGGAGACTTCCCCATGCGCATGTCTGCAGGGAGCTGAAGCCAAGCATGCCCGCCACGATATTAAGAAAGGACTTCATGGTCTGCCGGCTGGTGGCGGAGGAGAGACCAATGAGGTATGACTGAGCCGGGTTCAGCGACGGACTGCTGCTAATGGCAGCCAGAGCGGATGCATCAAGGACTTCGTCTGTCGACAGCGCGAGATCGCGTGAAAGAGCGCCATCGTTGGCAGAGTCGGTCATGTATACCTCTGGGTTGAAAAGGCTGCAGCCTTCGCGACAGTTGAAATCTGACAGGATTATCCCCTGCACATGTGCTTCCGGTAAAGCTACTTTTTCAAATACATATTTTAATAAGTAGCTATTTTTCTGCACTCTTTCCTTGAATGAAGAGCGTAAAGAGTTAAGGTGGGGCTGAGGCGATTCATCGAGCAGGTTGCGCTGGTTCTCACAGAACACTATGCAATCCATGGACAAATCGCAGCACAAAAATCATTAGGGTAACCGCGCTATTTAGGGGAAAGGGAATGAACCTTACGTATGACATTCTGAAAGCAGTGATTCCAACTTTAATTTTGCTGGCTTTAAACAAACTCTCCTCAGGCATGAAAGTTTTTTCATCTGAACAGACATTCGCTAAATTAAGCTATAAGAAGAGGCGGAATTTCATACAGTTGATCCGTGGACGAAATACCACCATTAACTATGATGATCAGATTGAGATGAAAAACGAACTTGAAAGCTATAATGTCCGTTACAGCTATTCATTCATGCAAAAACTATTCAATTATATCGAAGACAAAAATATATCTCTTGCTAATTCAGACCTCAGTTGTTTTTTGCAAATGGCGGGCTTGTTTAAATGTGAAGATAACGGAAGTGCGAAGAGGCATCGATTCGCGGTATTGTCTGTAATTACTTTGATTTTATTTAGTACCCTGGCTCTAGCTTTTGTGGTTTGGTCAATAAATGATTATGTCAATATTATCCTCCAGAACATAAAATCAGGACCATTATGGGTTGTTATATTTATGGCAGTTACGTGTGTTGCTCTTTTAGGCTTTGCCATTATTCTTCTGTTTTTATTGAAGTCTACAGTGTGTTATTCAATACCGGCGTTCCGTTTCCAGAAAAAGTACAAGAAATATCTTAATGAAAAAGATCACGCGGATGATACAGCTTCAATGCAAAGTGATTAAAATCAGTATGTTACATGAATTCGCAAAAGGTTTATTATGTTGAATAAGATATCTGAAAGCTTACTAAGACCATATCTAAGGCGTACTATACGATAAGGTTTATTCACATTATTATTACCTTCTCCATGCCTGAGAATCAGGCACGGCGTGCCGAAGTCACTAGTTTTCCCAGAACGTTGTATATACTCTTTCTATGAAAGATGAGATGCGTATTTAATTAATTCCATAAATCGAATTCTATCGATGATTTAAAAGGATCCGGCAATGTTAAGTCCATGGCATGAACATTGCCTTCTTATCTCAAATTTTAAATAATGTACTTTCAAATACTGATAAATGCCTTGAACAGTGGACTTATGAATTTGTTATTGATTTGGTTTATAGCACTGGTTTTATCAATCAAATGCCGTTTTGTCGTTCAATCAAATCTTGGATATTCTTTGTGAAGTTTCTTCTGTAAATGGGGTTGTATAAAATCCTTGTTTTAGCATTGATTAATCTTAGTGTGTTGAAATCAATCTCTGGTTTCGCAATATCTTCATTGTAAAAATTGATATGTGGTATTGAAGGGACATCATCTCTTGGTGAGTTAAGGAATAATGAACCTAATATTTCTGCACTTTTATTAACATCATCAACATTTCCCTTTAGATACCTGTTTACTGCCGAAATAAGCAAGTCAGCTACTTGTAATCCGGCATGCTCTTTCGAGTTGGAAAAACTAAGTTTATCATTAAGTAATTTTTTGAAATCAAATGAGACTACATTTTCTGCAATCGATGAGTGATCTACTGAGTAAATGTTTTTTCGAAATTCAATTTCATCTTCACCCATTCCATACGGAGCTTTTTTATTCCCATAATTTCTTGTAAAATATACTATATCTTCTTTATTAATTGCCACCCCTCTTGTCTCTCTTATGAAATCAACCTGCACAGTTGCTGGCATGAATTTGGAATATAATAGCTCAAACTTTTTAGGGGATTCGTTCTTTCTATCAAATATCCATTCAAATCTAGTTAGTTCGCGTGGACTTACACGGCCATAAAATGTCATGGTTTTATCTAGCATGAAAGATATTAATTTAGACTGAATTACTATTTGATTATATTCCTGGAGTCCTGTTGTGTTAATTAGAACATTGATATCCTCAAGCTCTGATAAATATTCATTTTGTTGTTCTGGGCTTAGGTTACTTTTGATTTTATCATAATAATTTTTTCTTGCTTTTATTTGGTCTTCTTTGTGAGCGCTTGAGCTTTCATTGTTTAGTGATGCACGGTTTACTGTCATGGCATGTAAGCTACAATTAGCATCTCTAAGTTCATCTACAAAATTGGAGAAATCATTAGTGCTAGGATCAGGCCTATTTTTTTTAATCTCTTCATTCAAGGGGATATTCATTTTAGTTTTTAAATCGTTTAATGCTGAAATAACTTTCTTTTCGCTTTTGTGCGGAATAGTTACTGCCCCGACAGTTCCCCATGCTTTGTCAATATTGTCCAATACCGTGTGAGGATTAAATAACCCTGCTTCATCTACGTAGATTTTCATAAAATAACCTATTTTTATTATTTAAAATTCAACATTTCTTGTATTTTTAATTTCAGATTTTCACAAAAAACTCCGTACTTTTCTTGATCAAGAAATTCTTCAATGATTTGATCTATCCTGTTATAGTTTGTTGATATTGGTCCTCTTTTTAAAATGGCGTGTTCAAACTCACTCCACCATTTTTCATCATCAATATTAGGAATTTTTTCTGGTAATTTAGGAAATCTTTCTTTGTTCTCGTAAATTTTGTCAATATCCAGCATAGCTGCGAATGTAGGGTTCAGCTTAAGAACGTGTGATTCTTTTATATAATCAATGCGTTCTAATGCTCGCTGAGAATAAAGATCATTGTCGACGATGAAAATTGCCTGTTTTTTGCTCTCAGTGATTAGCTCAAGCAATCTTTCAGATTGATTAAGTCCACCTAAAGCGATTGCCTTAATATCAGGAACTTGTAATTCCTGTAATAAATTCTTCGTTTTCAGGAAGCAGTCAATGAATATCTCATCTAGTTTACCTTCGACAAACAAAGTCAACTGATTTGAAGGGCTTGTTACTCTTCTCTCTTCCTCTGCACTTTTAAGTAACTTTGCAACTCCCGGCATTTTCTTTGTTCTGGGAAATAATGGAAGCCAGCCTTTACTGTTACTCCAAATAATTGGAAGGGTCGTATTAGGAGTATTATGATCAAATATTAATAAACCACCAAGTTCTGAATAACCTAAGTTTGATGAGGATATTAAACGACAATATTTTTTTATGGTTTCTAAAGCCGCATTCCTCTCTGCAACCGGCATTCCCTTATAAAAAGCCGCATCAAGATTTGCAACAGTATCTCTTGTATTATATTCCAATGCTGTTACAACAGTTGCCCCAGTTTCTTTCGTAATATGCTTAATGCCATCATCGTAACCAGCCACTGTCAATACGAATATGTTCCTGGTTTTTGATAATGAATAAACTTCTTCAGCTACGCGTTTAACTTCTTTTGCTATAGTCTTACCTGATCCAATTACATCATCCACTAAAACAATATTGTCTATTTTTGAGAGATCAAGTTGTTCTTCTTCATCACTAGACACAAAGTCATCTTCAGATATCCCAGTTGTTGCCCTGTAATGATAGGCAATTAATGCACCACTTTTGGCAGTATTACCTATCGCTGCAAATAAGGTGTTGTTTCCTTTCATTGGGGAACCTTTCTCAGAAATCTTACGAATGAGCTTGGTTTGAGCAACCTCCAATGAAGATCTAATGCTAGATGAGTCAAGAATGTCTAAATTCTCTAAAATCCTCACTGCTAAAGCATAATGTTCAACTTCGAATTGTAAAACCCACTTGATTGCATGCTCTAATGAGATCTTTACTGGCCAATCGTTTATTGTTTTTTCGATTGTATGAACTAAAACATTTAAATTAGAAGGTAATGCATTCATCATAATTTAAAATCCTTTTTTGCGTTATAAAAATAAATATTCTGTATGTCTTTACTTTGGGGTGGATTTATTAAATTCGTGTTATTTTGAGTAAATAGTTAATTTTACCACTCACGTTTATTTCGAAACAATTGGCACTTTAAGCTGGTGTTCAATTGGTGAAGAGCCTGTGAGTACTCGTTGCCATCTGGCACGAATTAACAAATCGTCAACTGCTGAAAAATTTGCAGTTATACGAATAGAAATGGCTTTTTTTGATTACCTTCGGCATCAAACTCAGAGTCAAGGTCTGCTTTGCGTATAAAGATTCCCGGTACCTTTTCACTGAGCTTGACTGCATGCTTCCCCTCCCACTCTCTATCATTCAAAACACCATATTTTATGCCAGTTAGCTTTAAAGCATGCATTATGTGTTGGAGTCGGAAGAGGTCATTCTGCTCTAAAAGATCGCCTCGACTTGCACGCCAGAGGTAATCAAACTTGCCCCGAAGATCCGCCCTGAGACCTTTCTCACGGCCTTCTTTTAAAAGCCACTGGGCATCTGTAGATAGCTCTCGCCGGAATAGCCGCTTTTTCTCAGCTGTAGCAAGCCAACGGCATAAGAACATGTTTTCCTGAGCAGGAGAGCTGACGATTCCATCTTTGCAGGCCATATTTAGAGCTACTAGAGCACACCAGGCAAGATGATCAACGTAAAGGTTTTGAGATTTCATACAGTCGTCTTCAACCATCATTGTATTTTGAGCTGTCACTTGAAGTGTCATAAAGTTACTTACGTTTAGCATTTGATGATGATAGATGCTTTCTCAATCCACTCGCTTTACCTTGGGGTTTGTCTGGTAGTTATGAGAGACAACGCAAGTAAGTTATCGGCAGACTTCATTGTGCATTTAATTATTAATATAATACAAGGATATGCTTACTCACCTCGGGGAAATGTGTGGCAGAAGTAGAAAAATGGACTGCGTTTAATCATCCAGACGGAACTGTTCGTGATCTGTCGTTCCTTGATGCGCACGAAGCTGTCTACGTTCATTCGGCAGAGGGAAAGGAAGACATAACCTACAGATTCTGGGTGACCTATTCATTTCACTGCTTCGCAAAGGACTATGATCACCAGGATCCTGATGAGATCGCAGCACTCATGTATATCGCCGGAGATAAAGGTAGGCGACCTTTCTGTGAACAGCGATATGAGCTGGCCAGAACGCATTTACGCCGTATGGTGGAATCTCTGGACAAGTCTCGGGTCATTCATGCCGGTTACGGCAGCTATGCTGTTCTGGAGATGGATCTGGGAAATGGAGAGAAGCTTTACTACTACGTGGTGTTCAAGGCGTTTCGTGAAAAGAAAAAGCTGCGTCTGCATATCACCAGCGCCTACCCTGTAACAGAACGCCCCGGCGGCGCACCGGCTAACTTCTTCAGTATCGCCTATGCCTTGCGGGCTAACAAACCTCTGCCGGTCCCTCCTGGTCAGGGACAAAGGCGACGCCGCTAAATTCCGGGCTGCAGAAATAACAAAGCCCACCTTAAGGTGGGCTTCGCCAGTATGACAAAAACATCATGCTGGTATTCAGAACGCCATTACCGGGCATGGCCTCGACCAGAAATTCTCAAAAGATTTGCTGGTTGCGGGATGTCTGAATGAAAACATTCAGTCTGCTGCATCCGTTAAGGCAAGAGCTGTTAGGCTTTTCCCTTAACGATGATTTTAGATGAAGTTCGACGATCTCGTCAACCGTATTACAGCTATGGCCCGGGATCGTTGCATTCAGATGCGTATGCTGAACTATCTGAGAGATTACCGAACAGAATAAGCCTCTGACATGAAAACAGTTCATATCTATTCAACAGGAAGTTGCAATACGCAGAGTCGTGAAGGTTCTACCCGGGTGCTGACAGAATGGCAAGGCGGAAAAAGGTCGGTGTTGTTCCACTATCACGATACCACGTCCAAACGTTTCCTGATGCAGGGTGATCGATGGTGTGTTGCAGTTAGATGAGCCTTCACACGTTGTGCTTGTCACATCGGCTCGACTCGCACTTGAGAAAGCCGCTGCAGGTGAAGGACCAAACCGCGATCTGATTTATGAACTTTACCACGTTTTGTCAGCGCGCGGATGTACGTATACCTTTGAGTTTCGTAAAGGCCAGGGGGCAGAACTCAATAAATACATTCTGGCCAACTCGCGTTAGGTTCGCTCAAATAAAACGGATTGCTCTCAGAGCTGACCGTAAATTTAAAGCCTCTAGGTAGACAGAACATTCAAGCTGAACCACCAATCGTTTTGGCTGTGTTCTCCGTCACAATGGCCGTACAGGCGCTTCCTTATAGTCATGCAGCCCGGTAAAACCATCTCCCTGCCCGACCGCCGTTTAAGCAGCGGCCTTTCAGGCGCACTGAAGTCAGACAGTCGGAGACGAAAGAAAGCACCCGCGGCACCCCTGACAGCAACTAAGAACCCAGTAGTTACAGCATTCAATCCAAAGCCTTAAACGACTTACCGGCCCTCCGGGCCGGTA
>NZ_JACVTS010000038.1:0-29475 GCF_016624545.1 Erwinia sp. S38
CGTTCTCCGTATTTAAGTCGGGAACGTGTCAACGCTATTCAGGACGGGTCATAGCCATTAAAAAAGCCGCTGACTGGCCAGGCAGCGGCTTTTTCATATCTAAACGATATCGCAGTGGCTTAACGCCGTTGAGTATCAGCCCAGGCGCTGTTTCGCTTCGGTAATCGCCAGCGAAACCTGATGCGGAGACACGCCGCCTTTCGCATTACGCTTATCCAGGCAGGACTGCAGCGACAGCACCGGGTAAACATCTTCGCCAATCACGCTGCTGAACTTCTGCAGGTCAGCCAGTGCCAGCGTTTCCAGCGCCACGCCCTGATTGATCGCTTCCACTACCGCTTCACCGACGATATGGTGCGCTTCGCGGAACGGTACGCCTTTTGCAACCAGATAATCCGCCAGCTCGGTAGAGTTCGCATAGCCCTGCTCTGCCGCTTCCTGACAGCGCGGGCGTTTTACCTGAATGCCGTCCAGCACCAGCGTGGCCATATGCAGACAGTCATACCAGGTATCCAGCGCATCAAACAGGCCTTCTTTATCTTCCTGCATGTCTTTGTTATACGCCAGCGGCAGGCCTTTCAGCGTCATGCTCATGGCGGTCAGCGCGCCCTGTACGCGGCCCACTTTGCCACGGATCAGCTCCAGCGCATCCGGGTTTTTCTTCTGCGGCATCAGCGAAGAGCCGGAGGTCACGCGGTCGGACAGCTCTACGAAGCCCGCTTCACCGGTATTAAAGAAGATCAGATCTTCCGCAAAGCGCGACAGGTGGATCATGCCGATCGAGGCATCAGACATCAGCTCCAGCACGTGGTCGCGGTCGGATACGGTATCCAGGCTGTTACGGGTCGCGGAGGCAAAGCCTAACCAGCCCGCCAGCTGCTCGCGATCGATCTCATAGGCGGTTCCCGCCAGCGCACCACAGCCCAGCGGGCTGACGTCCAGGCGCTTCAGCGTATCCTGCAGACGGCTTTCGTCGCGGGCCAGCATTTCAACATATGCCAGGCACCAGTGCGCAAACGTCACCGGCTGCGCACGCTGCAGATGGGTATAACCCGGCATTACCGCGTCCTGGTTCGCTTCGGCGGTGGCCACCAGCGCCTGCTGGAACTGGCGAGTTGCGGCCAGCAGTTCACTGACCTGCAGTTTGCACCACAGTTTCAGGTCGGTTGCGACCTGATCGTTACGGCTACGGCCGGTGTGAAGTTTTTTTCCCAGCGCGCCGACCTTATCGATCAGTTTGCCTTCCACCCAGCTGTGAATATCTTCGGCGTCGCTTTCCACAATTTGTTGCGGATTCGCGCGCACTTCTTCCAGCAGAACATTCAGCGCGCTTTCCAGCTGCTGCTGCTCTTCTGCGGTTAATACATTGACCGTCACCAGCGCTTTGGACCAGGCAACGGAACCGATAATGTCCTGCTCTGCCAGACGATAGTCGAAGCGCAGTGAGTCATTAAACAGTTTGAAACGTTGATCTGCTGCCTGCGTAAACCGTCCACCCCAAAGTGCCATGCTCAGTACTCCATTCAGAATTTATGCAAGAGGCGGCACGGGTGCCGCGCTCTGGAAATCATGCAGGGGCGAGGCATTCCTCGCCCGCCGCAACAGATTACTTTTTCTCGTTCAGCGCACGGATGCGTGAAGAGAGGGAGAACAGACGGATAAAGCCGCCCGCGTGACGATGATCGTACACTTCGTCTTCGCCGAAGGTGGCGAACTCTTCAGAGTACAGGCTGTTAGCGGATTTCTTCTGAATCGCGGTCACCTGGCCTTTGTACAGCTGCAGTACCACTTCGCCGTTCACTTCTTCAGCCAGCGCTTCTGCTGAAGCCTGCAGAGATTTACGCAGCGGTGCGAACCAGCGGCCATCGTAAACAACGTAGGACATTTCCAGGCCCAGCTGCTCACGCCATTTGAAGCTGTCGCGGTCCAGAACCAGCTGCTCAACGGCACGCAGCGCGTTAACCATGATGGTGCCGCCAGGGGTTTCGTAGCAGCCGCGAGACTTAATACCGACCAGACGGTTTTCTACGATATCGATACGACCCACGCCGTGACGTGCACCGATCGCATTCAGTTTGTCCAGGCAGCCGAACGGCGTTAACGCTTCACCGTTAACTGCAACTACGCGACCTTTCTCAACGGTCACCGTTACCTGCTCAGGCTGATCCGGCGCTTCCAGCGGATCGACGGTCCACACCCAGCAATCTTTGTTCGGTGCGTTCCAGGGGCTTTCCAGCACGCCGCCCTCGGTAGAGATGTGCCATGCGTTTTCATCACGGCTGTAGATTTTTTCCAGCGACGCGGTGGTCGGGATGTTGCGCTCTTTCAGATAGTCCAGCAGCGCCTCACGGGAACGCAGGTTCCACTCACGCCATGGCGCAACCACTTTCAGCTGTGGAGCCAGCGCGGTGTAGGTGGTTTCGAAACGAACCTGGTCGTTACCTTTACCGGTCGCGCCGTGGCACAGAGCATCTGCGCCCACTTTCAGCGCCAGCTCAACCTGTGCTTTAGCGATGATTGGACGCGCCATAGAGGTACCCAGCAGGTAGGTGCCTTCATACAGAGCGCCGGTTTGCAGCACCGGGTAAACGTATTCGCTGATGAACTCTTCACGCAGGTCAACCACATGGCACTCGGACGCACCGGACTGCAGCGCTTTCTGTTCAACGCCTTCCAGATCGCCACGCTCCTGGCCGATATCGGCGACGAAAGCCACCACTTCACAGCCGCCGTAGTTCTCTTTCAGCCATGGAATAATCGCCGAAGTATCCAGACCGCCGGAGTAAGCCAGTACGATTTTTTTGATGCTTTTGTCTTGCATGATGATTCCTTGAAAACGTTTCTAATTAAGCGAGGATACGGGTGCCAATGGACACGCCGTTAAATAAGGTTGGCAGCTGCTCAGCATGCCGCCAGCTGGCGATGTCCACCGGGCGGCCCAGGGTACGGGCGGCATCCAGTGCGGCATTCACCTTGACGATCATTCCATCGGTAATCACACCGTCGGCGATCAGCTGCTCGGCTTTTTCAGCCGTCATCTCTTCAATTCGCTGCTTGTTGGCATCGAGGATACCGCTCACGTCGGAGAGCAGAATCAGATCGGCCCCCAGCGTCGCGGCCAGCGCCGTCGCAGCCTGATCGGCATTGACGTTCATCAGCAGGCCATCCTGGGTGATGCCGATTGAGCTGACAACCGGCAGGAAACCTGCGCCCAGCAGCGTATTAATCAGCACCGGTGAACCCGGAGTAGCCTGTCCCACATGGCCAAGTTCTTCATCAAACTGAGCAACATTAACACTTCCGCCGTCGCCCAGACACAGGCCAACGGCATCAATACCGTGTTTTTTCGACCAGGCTAGCAAAGTTTTGTTAGCAGTACCGGCCAGCGCACCGGTGATGATATCGATCTGGTCGACAGGCGTTACGCGCAGGCCATTTTTCTTTTTCACCGGCAGGGACAGCTTGCTCATCAATTCATCCACCAGACAGCCGCCGCCGTGCACAATCAGCAGCTGACGCGAATGGGCAGCACGATAGCTCACCAGCGCATCGAACAGACGCTCCAGCGCCTCTTCACTATCCAGCAGCACACCACCCAGTTTGATAATTAACGGATTGGTCATCAGAGAGTAACTCGCTTTAAAAATGTGACTACGTTGCAGAATGCGGTTATGTTCACTTTGGCTGTCCAAGCCAAATGGTGGAAAAATTATCGGTTTCCATCCGCACGTCGATAATGTATTTTTATTCACTATTACTGCATGAATATTGATACTATCCTAACTCAAGGACTGTCAACAGTGAAGACAAAATTACCACCTTTTATTGAGATATACCGCCAGCTGATTGCTACGCCATCAATCAGCGCCACCGACAGCGCGCTCGATCAGAGTAATGAAACTTTAATCAATTTGCTTGCGGGCTGGTTCCGCGATATTGGCTTCACTGTTGAAGTTCAGCCGGTTCCCGGCACGCGTAATAAATTCAATATGTTAGCTAAAAGTGGCCTCGGTGCAGGCGGACTGTTGCTGGCCGGTCATACTGACACCGTGCCGTTCGACGACGGCCGCTGGACGCGCGACCCGTTTACCCTGACCGAGCACGACAACAAACTGTACGGGCTGGGCACCGCCGACATGAAAGGCTTCTTTGCCTTCATCTTAGATACGCTGCGTGAAGTTGATGTGTCCACGCTGAAAAAACCGCTGTATATCCTGGCAACGGCGGATGAAGAAACTACCATGGCCGGTGCCAAGTTCTTCTCGGAAACCACCAGCCTGCGTCCTGACTGCGCCATCATCGGCGAGCCAACCTCGCTGAAGCCGGTACGCGCTCATAAAGGCCACATTTCCAACGTGATCCGCATCCAGGGCCAGTCCGGCCACTCCAGCGATCCGGCTCGCGGCGTGAACGCCATTGAGCTGATGCACGAATCCATCACCCAGCTGATGGAGCTGCGTAACACGCTGAAAACGCGCTATAACCACAGCGGCTTCGCCATCCCTTACCCAACGATGAACTTCGGTCATATCAACGGCGGCGACGCGGCAAACCGCATCTGCGCCTGCTGTGAACTGCATATGGATATCCGCCCGCTGCCGGGGCTGACGCTAAGCGATCTCGACGGCCTGCTGAATGAGGCGCTGGCGCCGGTCAGCGCGCGCTGGCCGGGCCGCCTGACCGTGGGTGAACTGCATCCGCCAATCCCGGGCTATGAATGCCCGCGTGAACATCAGCTGGTGCAGGTGGTGGAAAAATTGCTTGGAACCGAAACCGAAGTGGTGAACTACTGCACCGAAGCGCCGTTTATCCAGGAAATCTGCCCGACGCTGGTGTTAGGACCGGGTTCGATTAACCAGGCGCACCAGCCGGATGAATTTATCGATACGGCATTTATCAAACCGACCCGCGAATTGATCGCCCAGGTCGTGCATCATTTTTGCTATCACTAAGGTGAGAAATGGGGCAATCAACTGCAAAAACAGCTGTTTGCCTCTGATTTCGATTATTCGGGACGATAAGAATAACTTATCTCGCTCCGGTGTAATTAAATTTCATAAATTCTCGTTATTTAGCGGCACGATACGGCAAATTTAAGTCAATTGACGAATGGTTATTAACGTGGCTAGATAAAAGGCTGCGTTATACCCACAAGGGTGAAATAAAGTTACAAGTACAAGAAAGAGGGTGTCAGGGGTCATATGAACGAACAATATTCCGCAATGCGAAGTAATGTCAGTATGCTCGGCAAGCTGCTCGGGGATACCATCAAGGATGCACTGGGAGAGAACATTCTCGATCGGGTGGAAACTATCCGTAAGCTCTCTAAGTCATCACGTGCGGGAAATGATGCCCACCGTCAGGAGCTGTTATCAACGCTGCAAAATCTGTCCAACGATGAGCTGCTGCCGGTTGCGCGCGCGTTCAGTCAGTTCCTGAATCTGACCAACGTTGCCGAGCAGTACCACACCATTTCGCCAAAGGGCGAAGGGGCAAATCATCCGGAGATGCTGGCGAAAACCTTTGAACGCCTGAAGCAGCAGCCGGACCTGACCGAAGCTAACATTCGCGAGGCGATTGAATCCCTGTCGCTGGAATTAGTTCTGACCGCTCACCCAACGGAAATCACCCGTCGTACGCTGATCCACAAACTGGTTGAGGTGAACAACTGCCTTAAGCAGCTGGATCACAACGATCTTTCTGACTATGACCGCTCGAAAATCATGCGCCGTCTGCGCCAGCTGGTTGCCCAGGCCTGGCATACCGATGAAATCCGTAAATATCGTCCGTCGCCGATCGATGAAGCCAAATGGGGCTTTGCGGTGGTCGAAAACAGCCTGTGGGAAGGTGTACCTCACTTCCTGCGTGAGTTAAACGAGCAGGTAGAAGAGTCCTTTGGCTACACCCTGCCGGTTGACTTCGTACCGGTGCAGTTCACCTCCTGGATGGGCGGTGACCGCGACGGTAACCCGAATGTGACCGCCGATATTACCCGCCACGTGCTGCAGCTGAGCCGCTGGAAAGCCGCGGATCTGTTCCTGCGCGATATCGCCGTGCTGATCTCCGAGCTGTCGATGTCCGAATGTACGCCGGAAGTACGCGAGCTGTGCGGCAATCCGGAAGCGCTGGAGCCGTACCGCGAGATTATGAAAAATCTTCGCAGCCAGCTGACCAGCACCCAGTCCTACCTGGCGCGCCGTCTGAAAGGCGAGCGTTTACCGCGTCCGGCAGACCTGTTGATCTCCAACGATCAGCTGTGGGAACCGCTGCACACCTGCTACCAGTCACTACAGGCCTGCGGTATGGGCATTATCGCCAACGGCCAGCTGCTGGACACCATGCGCCGCGTGAAATGCTTCGGCGTTCCGCTGGTGCGTATCGATCTGCGTCAGGAAAGCACCCGTCATACCGAAGCCATCGCTGAAATCACCCGCTACCTGGGCCTTGGCGACTACGAAAGCTGGTCAGAATCCGACAAGCAGGCCTTCCTGATCCGCGAATTGAATTCCAAACGTCCGCTGCTGCCGCGTAACTGGGAGCCAAGTGCCGACACCAAAGAAGTGCTGGATACCTGCCGCGTGGCTGCCGATGTACCGAAAGGCTCGATCGCCGCTTACGTTATTTCGATGGCGAAAACGCCGTCCGACGTGCTGGCTGTCCACCTGCTGCTGAAAGAAGCCGGAATGACTTACACCCTGCCGGTAGCTCCGCTGTTTGAGACCCTGGACGACCTGAATAACGCCAACGATGTGATGAGCCAGCTGCTGAATATCGACTGGTATCGCGGCATCATTCAGGGCAAGCAGATGGTGATGATTGGCTATTCAGATTCTGCGAAAGATGCGGGTGTGATGGCAGCAAGCTGGGCACAGTACCAGGCCCAGGACGCACTGATCAAAACCTGTGAGAAAGCCGGGATTACCCTGACGCTGTTCCACGGACGCGGCGGCAGCATCGGCCGTGGCGGTGCGCCTGCGCACGCAGCCCTGCTTTCTCAGCCTCCAGGCAGCCTGAAAGGCGGCCTGCGCGTCACCGAACAGGGCGAGATGATCCGCTTTAAGTTTGGCCTGCCGGAAGTCACCATTAGCAGCCTGTCGCTGTACACCGGTGCGATCCTGGAAGCCAACCTGCAGCCACCGCCGGAGCCAAAAGCCGAATGGCGCAGCATCATGGATCAGCTGTCCGATGTATCCTGTAAAATGTATCGCGGCTACGTGCGCGAGCACGCTGACTTCGTGCCTTACTTCCGCTCGGCCACGCCGGAGCTGGAGCTGGGTAAACTGCCGCTGGGTTCCCGCCCGGCGAAGCGTCGCCCGACCGGTGGCGTAGAGTCGCTGCGTGCCATTCCGTGGATCTTTGCCTGGACGCAGAACCGTCTGATGCTGCCAGCCTGGCTGGGTGCCGGTGCCGGTCTGCAAAAAGCAATGGAAGAAGGCCACCAGGAACAGCTGGAAACCATGTGCCGCGACTGGCCGTTCTTCTCAACCCGCCTGGGCATGCTGGAGATGGTGTTCTCTAAAGCGGACCTGTGGCTGGCGGAATACTACGATCAGCGTCTGGTGGATGAGTCTCTGTGGCCGTTGGGCAAACAGCTGCGTGACCAGCTGGATTCCGATATTAAAGCGGTACTGACCATCGCTAATGACTCGCATCTGATGGCCGACCAGCCGTGGATTGCTGAGTCCATCGCGCTGCGTAACGTCTATACCGACCCGCTGAACGTGCTGCAGGCGGAACTGCTGCACCGCTCGCGCCAGCAGGAAGCCAACGGCGGCGAAGTGGATGCGCACGTTGAGCAGGCCCTGATGGTGACTATCGCCGGCGTGGCGGCAGGTATGCGTAACACCGGCTAGGTTGTCTAAGGGTGGGCAGACCGCCCGATTCAACGTATCCAGATGTAAAAACAGGACGCTGAGCGTCCTGTTTTTTTGCCTGCAATAACCTGTCTTACGGCGTATCAGGCCACGTTTGCATTCGCACCGGGGCGAACGCCCAGCGTATGGCAGATGGCGTAGCTCATCTCCGCGCGGTTCAGCGTATAGAAATGGAAGTCTTTCACCCCTTCCCGGCTCAGGATTTTCACCATATCCATCGCAATATTGGCACCCACCATTTTGCGCGTTTCGGCATCATCATCCAGCCCTGCAAACATGCTGGTCATCCAGCCCGGCACGCGCACGTTGGTCATCGTGGCAAAGCGCTGCAGTTGCTTGAAGTTAGATACCGGCAGAATACCCGGCACAATCTCAACATCAATCCCGGTGGACACGCAGCGGTCGCGGAAGCGCAGGTAACTTTCCACATCGAAGAAGAACTGGGTAATCGCCCGATTCGCACCGGCATCAATTTTACGCTTCAGGTTAATCAGGTCAGCCTGAGCGCTTTTCGCTTCAGGATGCACTTCCGGGTAGGCCGCAACGGAAATATCAAAATCACCCACCTCTTTCAGCAGCGCTACCAGGTCTGCCCCGTACATTTCAGGCTTGCCGCTGCCCGGAGGCAGATCGCCGCGCAGAGCAACGATATGGCGGATGCCGTTATTCCAGTAGTCCTGCGCAATGGTACGCAGTTCTTCACGGGTGGCATCGACACAGGTCAGATGCGGTGCGGCTTCCAGACCGGTGCGATCTTTAATGCCTTTAATGATGCTGTGGGTGCGGTCGCGCTCGCCGGAGTTGGCTCCGTAGGTGACGGAGACAAACTTCGGCTTCAGGCTGCTCAGACGATCGATAGAGCTCCAGAGGGTATTTTCCATTTCAGCGGTGCGCGGCGGGAAGAACTCAAAAGAGACATTAATCTGTCCGTTTATCTCGGCCAGACTCTGATTTAGTGCTTCGCGCTGATTTGCATGGAAAAAACTCATACCCGTTACCTCATCGATCGCTATTGATTCTATCGCTGCCGTTAAACGTCTATCCATTTAGACGTCCAGACATTCAAAATGACGGAAATTGTACATTCAGTCAACAGTTAAATGATGACATGCCGTGACAAATCCTCAACGAAGATGAGGGAAATTCATGATGGGTTAATCATTAAATTCAGCGGTTCAGAGCGGTCGGATAACACAGCCCGTCACCCCGCTCGGCTATGCTGCCGGATGACTTGTGAATAGGGCAAGAATGGGGTCTTTTTTGTTTAAAAAGAGCGTGCTGATGATATTCGGCCACCAGCACGCTGTTAACACTACAGCAGCTGCGCCAGCCGGTTAAGATCCGACTGAATCGCACCGGCGGTCACATCGCGACCGGCACCAGGGCCACGGATCACCAACGGGTTGTCGCGATACCAGCGGCTTTCAATCGCAAAGACGTTATCGCACGGCAGCAGCGCGGCGAGCGGATGATCGGCGCGGACGGCCTCCACGCCAACGCGAGCCTTACCGTTGGCATCAAAGCGCGCCACGTAGCGCAGCACCAGTCCCATCTCCTGAGCCGCCTCATAACGTTGCAGCATCTGCTCATTAAGCGCGTCGCCGTTTTCGAAGAAATGATCCACCGAACCAGCCTGGCAGCCCGCCGGAACCAGCGACTCTACGCGAACCTGATCCGGTTCGATGTCGTAACCGGCTTCACGCGCCAGGATCACCAGCTTACGCATCACATCCTGGCCGGACAGATCGACACGCGGATCTGGCTCGGTCAGCCCCTGCTGCCATGCCTGGTCCACCAGCTCGGTAAACGGCACCGTGCCGTCAAACTGCAGGAACAGCCAGGAAAGCGTGCCGGAGAAGATGCCACTGATCGCCAGAATACTGTCACCGCTTTCACGCAGGTCACGCACCGTATGATTCACCGGCAGTCCGGCCCCCACGGTGGCGTTGTAAAGCCACTGACGGCCGGTTTTCGCAAAGGCATCGCGAATTTGACGATACGCGTCGCTGCTGGATGCGCCTGCTACCTTGTTTGCACCAATCACATGGAAACCGTAGCTGGCGAAATCCAGATACTGAGCGGCCAGCGATTCACTGGCAGTAACGTCCAGCACCACCAGGTCATCAAACGGGTGAGCCCGCATCCACAGGAACAACGATTCCTGATCCTGCTCCACCGCTTCCTCTTCAAAGAAAGCCAGTGCCCGACTGGCTTCCAGCCCGTCGTAGCTCAGCAGACTGCGGCGGCTGTCCACCACGCCCGCTAAAATAAATTCAAAACCGGTGCGCGCGGAAAGTGTTTCCTGCTCGCGAGCGAACAGCTCCAGCCAGCGCGAACCGATATTACCTTTACCAAACAGCACCAGCCCGATGCGCTTCTCCGCACGGAACAGGGTCTGATGCAGGCCGCGAATCAAATGCTCGGTCGGACCAACGCGCAGTACCGCCACCAGGCTGATACCCTCTTCCGACTGCCAGATAAACTCGACCGGCTGATCTTTCATCTGCTGCCAGAAGCGGTGGCTGTGCAGCGGATTGCGGCACACGCCCGCCCCCACCATCGCCACCAGCGCCATCCCTTCCCGCAGCTGTAAGCGTCCGGGCAGAGCCGCATCTTCCAACAGCGTCAGTGCACTGTTGACGACTTCTGAGGTGTAGCACAGCTGAAGCAGATTGCGATCGGGGTGAGCTCCCGTCGCCAGCGGACGAACCTGGGCGCGTTTGAGCAGATGGTCGATTTCCTTATGCACCTTCGCAAAGTCATGATGCGCAGGCACATGGAACTCAATCAGACAAACATCATCATGGCTGGTCACAATGCGCGCCCCGGTCCCGGAGGCCAGAACGCGTTCAATACGGGTTGAGCCCTGTTCAGGCTGATAGCTACAGCGCAGTTGCAGATCGATATCGCTATTGGATACCGGCTGCAGTGTACGCGTGTGCAACACCGGTGCGGCGAGACGTGCCAGTTCGCTGGCTTCGTCCAGTCGCAGCAGCGGCAGCAGGCAGGCATCCTTCACTTTACGCGGATCGGCGCTGTAAACACCGGCCACATCGCTCCAGATCGTTACGCGTGACACGCCGGCCAGTGAACCAATCTGGGTTGCAGAATAGTCACTGCCGTTGCGCCCCAGCAGCACCGTTTCACCGGCATCGTTGGCGCAGATAAAGCCCGTGACGACGAGACGCTGTGAGGGATGCTGTGCGATAAGCTGTTGAAGCAGCAGCAGTGATTTTCCTTCATCTACCTGCGGCTGTGCAGCGCGCTCGGCACGCAGAAAATCACGTGCATCCAGCCAGCTGGCATCAATATCGCGCTGCCTCAGCACGGCCGACATCAGCCGTGCTGACCAGATTTCACCGTGCCCGACCACCTCTGCATAAACGACATCATTGATGACGCCGTCGAGCAGCGCGGCCAGTTTTTCCAGATCGTGAATAAATTCAGCAATGAGCGGGTCAGCGGTTTCCGGCGGTAACAGGCTGCTAATCAGCTCGCTCTGATAACGACGCAGAGCCTGCTGTACCTGATGCGCAGACAGCCGATCGCTCTGACTCAGTTTGAGCCAGCTGATCAACTGGTTAGTGGTGCTTCCTGCCGCAGAAACGACCATCAGGTCGCCCGGCTGGCTATACTCCGCCATGATACCGGCAACGCGCTGATAGCATTTGGCATCCGCCAGGCTACTGCCACCAAATTTGTGCAACTGCCGTGAACTGTCCACCTCTGCCACTGCTGAATGACTCATGCTTACCTCTTGGCCGCAATCTGGAATGCATTATCCAGATCGGCGATTAAATCTTCGTGATCCTCAATTCCTACCGAAATACGCAGCAGCGTTTCGGAAATTCCTGCCGCGGCACGGGCTTCTGCCGACATTCCGGCATGCGTCATCGTTGCAGTATGCGAAATCAGGCTTTCCACGCCACCCAGCGACTCCGCCAGGGTAAACAGCTCCAGCGCCTTGAGGAAACGGCGCAGCGTTGCTTCATCGCCATCAAACTCAAAGCTTAACATCGCACCAAAGCCTTTCTGCTGCTTCACCGCGAACTGATGTCCTGCGTTTTCCGGCAAAGAAGGATGATACAACTTTTTCACCAGCGGTTGTTGTTTCAGATACTCAACAATCGCCAGTGCATTACGCTGTGCAGCCGCGATACGTGGATTCAGCGTGCGCAGACCGCGCAGCAGCAGGTAGCTGTCAAATGCCGCGCCCGTCACGCCAATATTATTCGCCCACCACGCAAGATCGGTCGCATGCTGCGGATCTTTTGAAATCACCGCGCCGGCAACCACATCAGAGTGGCCGTTAAGGTATTTAGTACAGGAATGGAGCACCAGGTCTGCGCCCAACGCCAGCGGGTTCTGCAGCGCAGGGCTGAGGAACGTGTTATCCACCACGCTGATCGCACCGGCTTCTTTCGCCGCCTGACAGATCGCGGCAATATCCACCACGCGCAGCAGCGGGTTGCTCGGGCTTTCAATCAGCACCAGCTTCGGCTTCTCAGCCAGCGCAGCCTGAAGCGCAGCTTCATCACCCTGATCGACAAACTTAACGCGATAGGCACCGCGTTTGCTCAGGCTGTCAAACAGGCGATAGCTGCCGCCGTAACAGTCGTGCGGAGCCACCAGCAGGTCGCCCGGCTTCAGGAATACGGTACACACCAGATGCACCGCTGCCATGCCGGTATTGGTCAGTACCGCACCCACGCCGCCTTCCAGTTCTGCCAGCGCACGCTGCACTACATCACGGGTCGGATTCCCACGGCGCGAATAGTCGTGCGCGCGCGGTTGGTTGAAATCGAGAAAGTTATAGGTGCTGGAAAGGTGAATCGGTGGGACAACGCAGCCATATTGCTCGTCATCATTCAATCCGCTGCGCACTGCGATGGTTGCCTGTTTACGCGTCATGGTGCATAAATTCCTGCTGAAAAGAGAGAAGGGCTATAGAGTAAACAGGGCAGCTATGGACGTCAATACATCTGGACATCTAAATGTCTTTGCGTATAGATTGAGCAATGGGCCAATAACCGCTAAAATTATGCCGATATCCCCTACAGAAAGTTGTGTTATCGCAGTGTGATACACACCAACTTCGGGCATAATTGGCCGAATTTCGGCATTTCTCATCTAAATTTTGATAATGACTAAGGTAACCCATGGCTGAATGGAACGGCGAATATATCAGCCCTTACGCTGAACACGGTAAGAAGAGCGAACAGGTTAAGAAAATCACGGTATCTATTCCGTTGAAAGTACTTAAAATTTTGACCGACGAACGCACCCGTCGCCAGGTCAACAACCTGCGTCATGCCACCAACAGCGAACTGCTGTGTGAGGCATTCCTGCATGCCTTCACCGGTCAGCCTCTGCCTGATGATGTGGATCTGCGTAAAGAGCGCAGCGACGAGATCCCTGAAGAAGCAAAAGCGATTATGCGGGAAATGGGCGTCGATCCTGACACCTGGGAGTATTAACCCGCCGCAAACAGCTCGGTTATTCGGTCGAGTACCTGATTTAAGATCGGGTGCCCGGCCTGCCCCGGCTGCCAGATGGCGACCATCGTATGCACTATCCCGCTGTTACCCATTTCAGTTTCAATCCGCTCAATATGACTTTTCCTGCCTTCCAGCACATGTGCTGGCAGAAAGGCCCAGCCTGCTCCATTGCCCAGCAGGGATTCCAGCAGCATCGCATCATTCACAAACTGCACGCGATCGGCGATCTGTAAGCGACGCGCCAGATGCTCTTCCAGACCCTTATTCGGGATCAGCTGATTGCAGGCCGTCAGCGACAGTTGGCTGACGGGCCGATGCGCGAACAGCGAGGGGCTGGCATAGACCCCCATTTCGATACTGCCCACCGCCCGCCACTTAAAGCGCTCACTGACGGATTTGTTGACCGCCTGATAAATGCCAATATCGCTTTCGCCTTTTTGCAGCGCCTGCTCGGCCTCATGGCGGTCCTGATAACAGAGATTGAGCTGTACCCCCTGCCGACGGCATTCCTCCGCCAGTACGGTTAGTAGCTTGCGTGGCGTGAAAATGTCATAGCTGAGAGTCAGCGTTTGCGGTGCTTGCTTTTGCTGCTGCATCGCCAGATAGCTGAACGCCTGGGCTTCGTTCAAAAACAGCCGAGCCCGGCGATAAAGCAGGCTACCGCGCTCGGTCAGAGCAAACGGCCGACAGTGCCGATCGAACAGTGCATAGCCCAGATCCAGTTCCAGATAGTCCAGCAGCTCGCTGACGGTAGTACGATCTTTGTTCATCCGCTTCGCGGCGTGCGTAATGCTGCCGGACTCCACCACGCAGGCAAATGCTTCGATTTGCGCCAGTGAAAAATTAATGGCCATAGGCTCCCTGCATAAAAAATACCGTGGGGGAAATTCCCTCAGTCACTGACTCTTTCCTTTTAAGCATTCTGACTATGCTGGCCATCAGTGAGCAAAAGGAGAAGACAATGAATAAAAAATTATCCAGCCTGGTGGCTGTAGCAATGGGTGCATCCCTGGCCATCGCGACCATAGGCAGCGCCAGCGCCTGCACCCGTGCGTTTTTAAATACCTGGCCCGGCTATATGATCAGCGCACGTAATCTTGATTTCTTCGGCCCGGTCGATCCTTCCCTGGTCATCACCCCGAAAGGTGTTAAGCATACCGGCAGCGACGGACCCGGCGCGAAAGAGTGGGAAACACGCTACGGCAGTGTAGTCATTTACGCAGACGGTGTTTTTCCAATGGATGGCATGAACGAAAAAGGGCTGGCCGGACACACGCAGTATTACACCAACGGGAAGCAGGTCCAGGCAGATAACAAGGATAAGCCCGAACTCGATAGCCGCGCATGGCTCAGCTATCTGCTGGACAATTTCGCCACGGTTGATGAAGCGGTGAAGGGATTAGAGGATGTGCGTCTGGTGGCCAAAAAACTGCCGATTGATTACGCGTCGGATACGAAGCACATCGCGCTGGAAGATGTCACGGGCGACTCAGCGATCGTTGAAATCGACAACGGTAAGGTCAACATTTACCACAACCGTAACTATCGTGTGATGACCAATCCGCCATCATACGATCGTCAGCTGGAAAACCTGAAAAAATATCAGGGCGTCGACGAAAACCACATTCCAGGGACGCAGAGCGCGGAAGACCGTTTTGTACGTACCAGTATCGGTGTAAAAAATATTCCACAGCCGGACAATAAAGCACAGGCGCAGGGCTTTATTTTGTCGGTCATTAACAACGCCGCATTCCCGATCAACTACCCGGACGCCAGCGATCCGATGGTGAAATCGATCACCGATGCCTATGCGAAATATTCGAAATTCCCGCAGGAGAATAAAGGTACGTCGACCTACTGGACGACCATTGCCGATCTCAGCCACGGTGAATATCACTTTAAATCGGTCTTTGCGCCATCAGAGGTGATGGTGAAGTTGAAAGAGATTAACTTCTCGGCAGGCCAGCCGGTCAAACGTATTGACCATCTGCAAAACTATGCGCAAAAAGGCTGGCAGGGTGACGTGCTGAAATACGCTAAGTCCTCCTGATTTCGGAGACAAAAAAACCAGCCTGAGCTGGTTTTTTTGTTCGTACATCCGAAACGTTGACCGTTTCTGACCGGCTGCTTATTTGCTGCCAGGGATGCTGAAACGCTTGTTGAAGCGGTCAACACGTCCACCGGTAGCAACATCACGCTGCTTGCCAGTGTAGAACGGGTGACATTCGCCACAAACGTCCAGGTTCAGATCGCGACCCGTAGTAGAACGCGTTTTGATTTCGTTACCGCAAGAACATTTAGCAGTAATTTCAACGTAATTTGGGTGAATACCTTTTTTCATGGGAAACCTCAGTTAAGGCCGTGTCGCTCTCCCGCGCCAGGAATGTTTCCTGCACCGGCACCACACGAAGATTAATAGTCAGGTGATATACCCAAACCTCTAAGGTTACGGGCATCGCGATACAAAATACCGTATCAACGGCGGCGAATTATACAGAAATTAACCGTACGCTGCAATCGTATCCGCACATTGCGAACGACACAGTGTACACTAAATGGCCCTGCTTTTCACCCGGATGAAGCCATGCCCGTTGTTCAGGTCGCACTGCCCGTTCCACTTGCGCGCAACTTTGATTATTTGTTGCCTCCCCACCTCAGCCACGCCGTTCTCGGTGGCCGCGTCAGCGTGCCGTTCGGTAAACGTAAAGCGATTGGCGTGGTGGTCAGTGTTGGTGAACACAGCGATTACCCTCGCGACCAGTTGAAAAGCGTGCATGAGGTGCTGGACAGTACCCCCCTGTTCTCACCTTCTTTATGGCATATCCTGCTGTGGGCGGCGGACTATTACCATTACCCGCTGGGGGAAGTGCTGTTCCATGCCATGCCGGTTCTGCTGCGGCAGGGAAAAGCCGCGGAAGAGGCCCCGCTCTGGCAGTGGGCCATCACCGAACAGGGGCGCGCCACGCCGCCGGAAAGCCTGAAGCGTGCGCCAAAACAGCAGCAGGCGCTGGCCGCACTGCGCCAGCGAGCGCTTTACCGGCATGAGGTCAGCCAGCACGATATCACCGAAGCAACATTGCAGGCGATCCGGGCGAAGGGACTGTGCGAACTTCACGCAGTGACCCGCGCGATGCAGGACTGGCGTGAAAACTTTGCGGTAAGCGGTGAGAGACTGCGGTTAAACACCGAACAGGCAACGGCAGTTGGCGCTATCCGCAGCGCCGACGATCGCTTCTCCGCCTGGCTCCTGGATGGAATCACCGGTTCGGGGAAAACCGAAGTTTATCTCAGCGTGCTGGAAAATATTCTGGCTAACGGACGCCAGGCGCTGGTGCTGGTGCCGGAAATTGGCCTGACGCCACAAACTATCGCCCGTTTTCGTGAACGCTTTAACGCCCCGGTGGACGTCCTGCACTCCGGGTTGAACGACAGCGAACGCCTGGCGGTTTGGTTGCGGGCCCGCAGCGGTGAGACGGCGATTGTCATTGGCACCCGCTCAGCGCTGTTTACGCCGTTTGCCCGACTGGGCGCCATCATTATTGATGAAGAGCACGACGGCTCATACAAACAGCAGGAGGGCTGGCGCTATCACGCCCGCGATCTGTCGGTGCTGCGTGCCCGCCAGGAAGATATTCCGGTGGTGATGGGGTCCGCGACGCCTGCACTGGAAACATTACACAACGTGCAGCTGGGCAAATATCACCTGCTCAGCCTCAGCAAACGCGCCGGAAATGCCACGCGCGCCACGCAGTTACTGATCGACCTGAAAGGTGTGAAGCTTCAGGGCGGCTTATCTCCGCTGCTGATTAAAAAAATTGGCGAGCACTTAAAGGCGGATAATCAGGTTCTGCTGTTCCTTAACCGCCGCGGATTTTCCCCCACGTTGCTGTGCCACGAGTGCGGCTGGATTGCCGAATGCCAGCGCTGCGACCGCTACTACACGCTGCATCAACATCAGCGCCAGCTACGTTGCCACCACTGCGATAGTCAGCGCCCGATACCGCATCAGTGCCCCCAGTGTGGATCGACGCATCTGGTGCCCGTCGGGCTGGGCACGGAACAGCTGGAATATAACCTCAGCACGCTATTCCCCGACGTGCCGCTGTCGCGTATCGACAGGGATACCACCAGCCGAAAGGGCGCGCTGGAGCAGCAGCTGGCGGAAGTACATCGTGGCGGAGCGCGTATTCTCGTTGGCACGCAGATGCTGGCGAAAGGGCATCACTTTCCTGACGTGACGCTGGTTTCCCTGCTCGATGTTGACGGCGCGCTGTTCTCTGCGGATTTCCGCTCCGCCGAGCGCTTTGCCCAACTCTACACTCAGGTAGCAGGGCGAGCAGGACGGGCAGGCAAACAGGGGGAAGTGCTGTTGCAGACCCATCACCCGGACCACCCTTTACTGCAAACGCTGCTGAAGCAGGGCTACGATGCCTTTGCTAAACAGGCGCTCAGCGAGCGCAAAAGCGTATTCCTGCCGCCCTTTACCAGCCACGCGCTATTCCGCGCGGAGGATCACGATAATCAACAGGCTTCTCTGTTTCTTCAGCAGCTGCGCAACCTGCTGGAAGCCAGCCCGCTGAATGATGACGGATTTTGGGTGATGGGGCCGGTGCCGGCTCTGCAGGCCAAGCGAAGCGGTCGATACCGCTGGCAGCTGTTGCTGCAACACCCTTCTCGCTCCGTGCTGCAACGGCTGATTAAATCCAGCCTGCCGCTTATCGGTACACTCCCCCAGTCGCGCAAAGTGAAATGGTCATTGGATATCGATCCCGCGGAGGGCTAATTCACCGGCACCGGTCGCACAGAAGCGGAAGACGGAAACGTTTGCATGGCAAAGTTGCGGCGTAGATCGAAAAAAGTCGCACAAGTCACATTTTTTATGCAAATTAAGTAACAGCAGTTCGCTGCATCTGTAAAAATGCGCAATGGTCAGCAAAGGGATACGCGGCCCGCCACTGAAAGAGCACATTATCACCCGTTAGTCAGGTCAGCTTCGGCTGGCGTGAGGAGAAAAGCGTTGGAGCACAATCAAGAGACAACAGCAGCGACCATGAAGGACGTAGCTGAAAAAGCAGGCGTATCAACGGCAACGGTCTCCCGTGCCCTGATGAACCCGGAAAAGGTCTCCGCCGCGACACGCAGTAAAGTTGAACAGGCGGTGATTGCCGTCGGTTATTCCCCGCATTCAATGACGCGCAGCGCCAGGCGTAGCGAATCACGGACTATTCTGGTTATCGTGCCGGATATCTGCGACCCGTTTTTTAGTGAAATGATTCGCGGGATCGAGGTTGTTGCCGCAGATCAGGGCTATCTGGTGCTGATTGGCGACTGCGCCCACCAGAATCAGCAGGAAAAATCGTTTCTGAATTTAATGCTGACGCGTCAAATCGACGGCATGGTACTGCTGGGATCGCAGCTACCTTTTGAAGCCGGACTGGAAGAACAACGCAACCTGCCGCCGATGGTGATGGCCAACGAATTTGCACCAGAGCTTGAACTGCCCACCGTGCATATCGACAACCTGACCGCCGCGTTCGAAGCGGTGAACCACCTGCAAAAGCTGGGCCACCGCCGTATCGCCTGCATATCAGGGCCGGAAGATATGCCACTGTGTCAGTATCGCCTGCAGGGCTATATTCAGGCCCTTCGCCGCAGTGGTATGAGCGTTGACCCCCAGTACATCGTGCGCGGTGATTTTACTTTTGACGCCGGGACGCAGGCGATGAAAAAGCTAATGGCGCTGCCAAAACCACCCGATGCCCTGTTCTGCCACAGCGATATTATGGCGCTGGGCGCGATGTCGCAGGCGAAGAATATGGGCCTGAAAATCCCGAAGGATCTGTCTATTATTGGTTTTGATGACATAGAGTTATCACGCTACAGCGATCCGCAGCTGACCACCGTTGCGCAGCCGCGTTTCAACATCGGGCGTGAAGCGATGCTACTCTTGCTGGAGCAGCTTCAGGGTCGGATGGTAAATGTTGGCTCTCGTCTACTGGATTTTGAGTTAAAGATCCGCGGTAGCACAGCCCCTTCACTGCACGACGAAGATTAACATATTGTGTAACGGTCATTTTCGCCAACTGCGACCTGGCGCAAAATCAGCGGATTCTTAGTAAGATCGCCGCTGGTCAAACTTCCGACCCTTAAGTAACATGACGGGCTGTAGCCGGGTGCCCATCGCGATTTTGCCCGGTCTTCTTTCATTGATTATTAACGGAACGATAGTGGCACAAAAAGATTATGTAGGCCGCGGGCGTTCGACAGGGACGCGTCGCAAGACCAACAGTCGCAGTAAAAAGCGCAGCGGTGGCTCAGGCGTATCAAAGTTTATGACCATGCTGGCCGTTGCTGTCCTCGTCACCTTTGTCGGTGGTTTGTGGTTTATTGCGCATCATAAAAAAGAAGACACCCCCGTCATCACCGACCATAAAGCCACCGGTAACGGCCTGCCGCCGAAACCCGAGGAACGCTGGCGCTATATCAAAGAGTTAGAAAATCGCCAGATAGGTGTGCCTACGCCGACAGAACCTTCATCCGGCGGTGAAGCCCATTCGCAGACACAGCTGACTAACGAACAGAGGCAGCTGCTGGAGCAAATGCAGGCCGATATGCGCCAGCAGCCAACCCAACTGAATGAAGTGCCGTGGAATGAGCAAACCCCAGCTCAACGCCAGCAGACCATACAGCGTCAGAATCAGCTACAGCAGCAGTCACGTATGCCGCAGCAGGTTCAGCAGCAGCCGGTAAGAACCCAGCAAAACCAACCGGTGCAGACATATCAGCAACCAGCAAGAACGCAGCAGGCCCAGCCGGTACAGCAAAATCAGCAGCAGGTGCGAACCCAGCAGCAGACGCAACAGACCGAGCGAGCCGCGCAGCAGCAAAACCAGGCTCAGCAGAAACCGGCACCGATAACCCCTGTCACCCGTGAACCAGCACGGCAGCAGGAAGTTGCTGCTCAGCCAAAAGCTGAAACGAAGCCGAAAGAAGCCGAAAAAGAGAAGCAGCAGCGCTGGATGGTGCAGTGTGGTTCCTTCAAAGGAACTGACCAGGCGGAGTCCGTTCGCGCAGCGCTGGCCTTTGAAGGTTTCGAAAGCCGCATTACTACCGGCGGCGGCTGGAACCGCGTGGTGATTGGTCCGTATGGCAACCGTACCGCCGCTGACAGCGCGCTGAAAAATCTTCGTGGTTCCGGCCACTCAAATTGTATTCCTCTCGCCGTTGGGGGTTGAAACCCCTAAAAGCCGCCCCATATCAGATTGCATCAGTGTCCCCGCACGAAAAGTGCGGGGACCTCACCAACTGCAACAAGGGGTCCGCCCGTGACAACAATAGTAAGTGTACGACGCAACGGCCAGGTAGTAATTGGCGGCGATGGCCAGGCTACCCTCGGTAATACCGTAATGAAAGGCAACGTTAAAAAAGTGCGTCGTCTCTACAATGACAAAGTCATTGCCGGTTTTGCTGGCGGTACCGCAGATGCTTTTACCCTTTTCGAACTGTTTGAACGCAAACTGGAAATGCACCAGGGCCACCTGGTGAAAGCCGCGGTTGAGCTGGCAAAAGACTGGCGCACCGACCGTATGCTGCGCAAGCTTGAAGCACTGCTGGCCGTCGCCGATGAAAATGCCTCGCTGATCATTACCGGCAACGGTGACGTTATCCAGCCAGAAAACGATTTGATTGCCATCGGTTCAGGTGGACCTTACGCACAGGCAGCCGCTCGTGCATTACTGGAAAACACTGACATTGGCGCGCGCGATATTGTGGAGAAAGCGCTGGGTATTGCAGGTGATATCTGCATCTATACCAACCACAACCTCACCATCGAAGAATTAGCGTCTAAAGCGTAAGGACCCAATTTATGTCTGAAATGACCCCGCGCGAAATCGTCAGCGAACTGAACAGATTCATCATCGGCCAGGACGGCGCCAAGCGCGCAGTGGCGATTGCCCTGCGTAACCGCTGGCGTCGTATGCAGCTGGACGAAGAGCTGCGCCATGAAGTCACGCCAAAAAATATTCTGATGATTGGCCCAACCGGCGTCGGTAAAACCGAAATCGCCCGTCGCCTGGCAAAACTGGCCAATGCGCCATTCATCAAAGTGGAAGCCACTAAATTCACCGAAGTAGGCTATGTAGGTAAAGAAGTGGATTCGATCATCCGCGATCTGACCGACTCGGCGATTAAAATGGTTCGCTCTCAGGCGATTGAAAAAAATCGCTACCGCGCTGAAGAAATGGCAGAAGACCGCATTCTTGACGTGCTGATTCCCCCGGCTAAAAACAACTGGGGCCAGGCGGAAGCGCCTGCCGAACCGTCTGCCGCACGCCAGTCTTTCCGCAAGAAACTGCGCGAAGGCCAGCTTGACGATAAAGAAATCGAAATCGATCTGGCCGCTGTTTCCGCCGGTGTTGAAATTATGGCACCTCCGGGCATGGAAGAGATGACCAGCCAGCTGCAATCGATGTTCCAGAATATCGGCGGCCAGAAGCAGAAGCCGCGTAAGCTGAAAATCAAAGATGCGATGAAGCTGCTGGTGGAAGAAGAAGCGGCCAAGCTGGTTAATCCGGAAGAACTTAAGCAGGATGCCATCGAAGCCGTAGAGCAGCACGGTATTGTGTTTATCGACGAGATCGACAAAGTCTGTAAGCGCGGCGAATCCTCAGGTCCTGACGTTTCCCGCGAAGGTGTACAGCGCGATCTGCTGCCGCTGGTAGAAGGTTGTACCGTTTCGACCAAGCACGGCATGGTGAAAACTGACCACATTCTGTTTATCGCCTCGGGTGCATTCCAGGTTGCCAGCCCGTCAGACCTGATCCCTGAGCTTCAGGGACGCCTGCCGATCCGCGTTGAGTTACAGGCGCTTACCACGCATGACTTCGAACGTATCCTGACGGAACCGAGCGCGTCGATCACCGTGCAGTACAAAGCGCTGATGGGTACTGAAGGCGTGGATATTAACTTTACCGAAGACGGCATCAGCAAAATTGCCGCCGCCGCCTGGCAGGTGAACGAAACCGCTGAGAATATCGGTGCACGCCGCCTGCATACGGTACTGGAGCGCCTGATGGAGGAAATCTCCTATGACGCCAGCGATCTGAACGGTCAGTCGATCACTATCGATGCCGAGTATGTCAGTAAGCATCTGGATGAACTGGTTGCAGACGAAGATCTGAGCCGCTTTATTCTGTAACGACGGTGAACTGCCGTACTACGGGGGCCAGTATATGGCCCCCGTTTTTTTTGGTTAAATTTCCAACCAACTTGACCAGGGTTAATTCCTGGGGGCACTAAGCGCCTTACACTGCTTCTAAAACGTTGATCCGGCTTTTCCGGACCCGCCAATCAGAGCAGAGGCCTGCCTATGACCGACAACAGCCAGCTGGCTACCCCAATCAGTCACCCACAGGCATGGATTGAGAGTTTGCGCCCGCGCACGCTCCCGCTGGCCTGCGCATCGATAATTACCGGCAGCGCGCTGGCGTGGTGGCAGGGTTCATTCAATCTCACGACGGCACTGCTGGCACTGTTAACCACCGTGCTGCTGCAAATCCTCTCTAATCTGGCAAACGACTATGGCGATGCGGTAAAAGGCAGCGATACACCGGCGCGTATTGGACCTCTGCGCGGTATGCAAAAAGGGGCAATTACCCAGCAGCAGATGCGAATGGCAATGGCTCTCGCCGTGGCACTATCAATGCTGAGCGGTATTATGCTGCTGATAAGGTCCTGCAAAACCCTGAGCGACATGCTGGGCTTTCTGTTGCTTGGCGCACTGGCAATCGTTGCCGCTATCGCCTATACGGTGGGCAGAAAACCCTACGGCTATCTTGGCCTGGGTGACGTATCGGTGATGATTTTCTTTGGCTGGCTTGGCGTTATCGGCAGCTGGTATCTGCAAACTCACCAATTTAATTTGCTACCACTGCTTCCCGCCACCGGCTGTGGTCTGATGGCAACGGCGGTGCTTAACGCCAACAATATGCGCGATATCGAAAACGATCGCCAAAACGGTAAATTTACCCTGGCAGTTCGCCTCGGTCCACATCGCGCGCGGCACTATCATGTCCTGCTGCTGGCGGGCGCGATAGCCAGCTTCACGCTGTTTACACTGATGAATAATCCGCAGCCCTTCGGCTGGCTGTTCCTGCTGGCGGTGCCCCTTATCTGGCAGCAGGCGCGTTATGTCATACATGAATCCAGCGCAATGGCAATGCGTCCGCTGTTGATCAGAACGGTCAAAACGGCGCTGTTGATCAACGTGCTGTTTGCCATTGGACTGCTGTTGAGCTAATCGCGATGTACTTGACCCATCGTAACTTTTAACAATTGATGATTTTGCCAACAGTGACGATTAAGCGATATACTTAAGCTCCCTGTAGCAAACAGACGAAATCCCTATGAAATACGATACCTCAGAACTGTGCGACATCTATCACGAAGACGTGAATGTCGTTGAACCGCTCTTCTCAAACTTTGGTGGCCGCACCTCGTTTGGTGGGCAAATCATTACGGTAAAATGTTTCGAGGACAACGGTCTGCTTTATGATTTGCTGGAGGAAAACGGCCGGGGTCGGATACTGCTGGTTGACGGCGGCGGTTCCGTGCGTCGTGCGCTGGTTGATGCCGCACTGGCAAGGCTGGCAGTACAGAATGAGTGGGAAGGCATCGTGGTCTACGGCTCAGTGCGCCAGGTAGACGACCTGGAAGAGCTGGACATCGGTATTCAGGCGATTGCTGCCATTCCTGCCGGCGCTGCCGGAGAAGGGATTGGTGAAAGCGATGTGCGCGTTAATTTCGGTGGCGTTACCTTCTTCTCTGGCGATCATCTCTACGCCGATAACACCGGTATGATCCTGTCAGAAGACCCGCTCGATCTCGAATAACGGATACAAAAACGGGTGCCGCTGGCACCCGCTCTCTGCAGACTCACTTTAATAAAAAGTGAAGCCTTACACTTCTTCCATTTTACCCAGCAGCGCACGCAGGCGATCCTGCCACACGTGCTGCTCTTCCTTTAGCTGCTGGTTTTCACGCACCAGCGCTTCGCTATTACCAGCAGCATGTTGAATTTGCTGATTCAGATTTCCGTTCTGTTCTTTAAGCTCTTCGATCTCCATCTGCAACAGCGTGATGGTATCAATCGCCTGCTGCACTTTTGCTTCCAGTTTCTCGAATACTTCAAATGACATATCTATAACCTCTCCTAATCGCAGGGCGCTGATGATGCTAGCCGCAGGGATAAGGAGTGAACCGACATTCCGCGGATAACAACGATTCTTCGATTGTAAGTAGACGCGCATAGCAAGTCCAGCAGCTAAGCCAGTTGGGGTGCAGTCTGTAACAATTTTCAGCGTAGACCTGGTTTACGTAACATATTTACGCAATAAGGTGGGGGCGAGGTTAATGAGTTGAACATTTCGTTACCGCTTAAACGCGCAGCATAGTGATTTTAAGCATCCTGAAATACGCGAATTCGCTCATTTTTATGACACAGCACACAACTTTTGATTTCGCTATTTCTCGTTTATGCTCGTTAACGATAAATTCACATCAGCCCTACAAAAGACTTGGGCGGCTCAGGGAATGAGAAAAACGATGATAGTAAACTCTTAACTCGCCTTCAGGAATTTCAACATGAGTCATGCAACAAGCACACTTAAAGGACAATGCATCGCCGAGTTTCTTGGCACCGCGACCATCCTCTTCTTTGGTGCAGGCTGTGTCGCTGCGTTAAAACTCGCTGGTGCTGCTTTTGGCCAGTGGGAAGTCAGCATCGTGTGGGGTGTCGCCGTTGCCATGGCGGTCTACCTTAGCGCGGGCATCTCCGGTGCACATCTGAATCCTGCTGTCAGTATTGCCCTGTGGTTATTTGCCAATTTTGAAGGACGTAAATTGCTCCCCTACATCATTTCTCAGATAGCCGGCGCGTTCTGCGCGGCTGCGCTGGTGTATGGGCTCTACTACAATTTATTCCTCGACTACGAACAGACTCATCAGCTGGTACGCGGTAGCGTAGAAAGCCTGGATGTCGCTGGCGTGTTCTCAACCTATCCAAACCCGCATATCAGCGTGGGGCAGGCGTTCCTGGTTGAAGCCGTGATTACCGCCGTAATGATGGCGCTGATTATGGCCCTGACCGATGACGGCAACGGTCTTCCGCGCGGGCCTCTGGCACCGCTGTTGATCGGTCTGCTGATTGCCGTGATTGGTGCAGCAATGGGCCCGCTGACTGGATTTGCTCTGAACCCGGCGCGTGATTTCGGTCCTAAGCTGTTCGCATCACTCGCAGGCTGGGGCAGTATGGCCTTCACCGGCGGTCGCGATATTCCTTATTTCCTCGTGCCAATCTTCGGACCGATGCTCGGTGCAATCGTTGGCGCATTTGGCTACCGTTCTCTGATTGGCCGCAATCTGCCGGGCCAGACTGCGGTAAAAAAGGATGAAGTGGTGCAACGCGCTGCACAGCGTAAAGCGTAATCCTGCTATACCCGCTTCGGCGGGTATAACTCTCGAACTCATCAGGAAGACATTATGACCGTAGAAAAAAAATATATCGTCGCACTCGACCAGGGAACTACCAGCTCACGTGCGGTAATTCTGGATCATGATTCCAACATCGTTGCCGTGTCGCAGCGCGAATTCCAGCAAATTTATCCGAAAGCGGGCTGGGTTGAGCATGATCCGATGGATATCTGGGCGTCACAAAGTTCAACCCTGGTTGAAGTGTTGGCACACGCGGACATCCGTTCTGATGAGATCGCCGCCATTGGTATCACCAACCAGCGCGAAACCACCATCGTCTGGGATAAAGAAACCGGTAAGCCAATCTATAACGCCATCGTTTGGCAGGACCCGCGTACCGCAGATTACTGTGCAAAACTGAAGAAAGAAGGCCTGGAAGAGTACATCCAGCACACCACCGGTCTGGTGATTAACCCGTACTTCTCCGGGACCAAAGTGAAGTGGATACTCGATCATGTAGAAGGTTCACGTGAGCGTGCCCGCCGTGGCGAGCTGCTGTTCGGCACCGTCGATTCCTGGCTGGTGTGGAAAATGACGCAGGGACGGGTGCACATCACCGACTTCACTAACGCCTCGCGCACCATGATGTTTAACATTCACAAGCTGGAGTGGGATCAGCGCATGCTGGAAATCCTCGACATCCCGCGTGAAATGCTGCCAGAAGTTAAATCTTCTTCAGAAGTGTACGGCCAGACCAACATCGGTGGTAAAGGCGGTACCCGTATTCCCATCGCCGGTATCGCTGGCGATCAGCAGGCTGCTCTGTACGGTCAGCTTTGCGTGCAGCCGGGTATGGCAAAAAATACCTACGGCACCGGCTGCTTTATGCTGATGAACACCGGTAAAGAAGCGGTGACCTCAACCCACGGCCTGCTGACCACCATCGCCTGCGGTCCACGCGGTGAAGTGAACTATGCACTGGAAGGTGCCGTATTTATCGGTGGTGCATCCATTCAGTGGCTGCGTGACGAGATGAAGCTGATCAGCGATTCTGCTGATTCAGAATATTTTGCTACCAAGGTGAAGGATTCCAACGGCGTCTATATGGTTCCGGCCTTTACCGGCCTGGGTGCTCCTTACTGGGACCCGTATGCACGCGGCGCGATCTTCGGTCTGACCCGTGGCGCAAATGCCAACCACATTATTCGCGCCACGCTGGAGTCGATCGCCTATCAAACTCGCGACGTGCTGGAAGCGATGCAGAATGACGCCAATACCCGCCTGCAGTCGCTGCGCGTGGACGGCGGTGCCGTTGCCAATAACTTCCTGATGCAGTTCCAGTCGGATATCCTGGGGACCCGCGTTGAGCGCCCGGAAGTCCGTGAAGTGACCGCGCTGGGTGCGGCGTATCTGGCAGGACTGGCGGTAGGCTTCTGGCAGGATCTGGAAGAGGTTCGCGCCAAGTCGGTTATCGAGCGTGAATTCCGCCCTGGCATCGAAACCACCCAGCGTAACGTGCTTTACGCGGGCTGGAAGAAAGCCGTTGCCCGCGCTCAGGCGTGGGAAGATCAGGACAACTAAGGATTTACCCGCCCGCAGTCGCCGACTGCGGGCACCTCCTCCCCTCCCCGCCTGTGATAAACTTCCCGCCTCATCACTTTTCCGAGGCACGTCATGAAACGAGAACTGGCAATTGAATTTTCACGCGTAACCGAAGCGGCGGCGCTGGCTGGCTATAAATGGCTGGGGCGCGGCGATAAAAATGCGGCCGATGGCGCGGCGGTACACGCCATGCGCATTATGCTCAACAAGGTGGATATTGACGGTCAGATCGTGATTGGCGAAGGGGAAATTGATGAAGCGCCGATGCTGTACATCAGCGAAAAAGTGGGCAGCGGCAATGGCGATGCAGTGGATATTGCCGTTGATCCGATCGAAGGTACGCGTATGACGGCTCTGGGCCAGGCGAACGCACTGGCGGTGCTGGCGGTCGGCGATAAAGGCACCTTCCTGCATGCCCCCGATATGTATATGGAAAAGCTGGTTGTCGGCCCCGGCGCGAAAGGCGCTATCGACCTGAACCTTCCGCTGGAAGAGAACCTGCAGCGCATTGCTGCCGCGCTCGACAAGCCGCTCAGCGAGCTGACCGTCACGCTGCTGGCGAAGCCGCGACACGATGCAGTGATTGCCCGCCTCCAGCAGCTTGGTGTACGCGTATTTACCTTCCCGGATGGCGATGTAGCGGCCTCAATTCTTACCTGTATGCCGGACAGTGAAGTGGATGTGATGTACGGTATCGGTGGCGCTCCGGAGGGCGTAATCTCTGCTGCGGTGATCCGCGCGCTGGATGGCGATATGCAGGGCCGTTTACTGGCTCGTCATGAGGTGAAAGGCGATACGGCGGAAAACCGTCGTCTGGGCGAGCAGGAAGTTCAGCGCTGCCATGAAATGGGCATTGATGCCGGGAAAGTATTGCTGCTCGATCAGATGGCGCGCAACGATAACGTGATCTTTTCCGCCACCGGTATCACCAGCGGCGATCTGCTGAAGGGCATCACCCGGAAAGGCAATATGGCTACCACAGAAACGCTGCTGATCCGCGGTAAATCACGCACCATTCGCCGTATCCAGTCCATTCACTATCTCGACCGTAAAGACGACAATCTTCATCCGTTTATTCTGTAATCCACTCGCCGGGGCCAGCCGCTGATTGCTGGCTCCGGCGTTGCTGGTTGAGCGTCAAACGGTCTGCGGCTCCGGACGCTTCGACAACGGCAGCCAGCAGAACAGAATTAACAGCGAAGTCGCAAACATCAACATCCCGAGGCTGAACTGCCCGTTTTGCGGCAGCAGCGCAGAAAGCCAGGCAGTCAGCCCCGATCCCAGATTCTGCAGCCCACCGACCAGCGCTCCGGCGGTGCCCGCCATATAGGGCCAGGGCTCCATCGCTCCGGTTGTGGCCAGCGGAAACAGCATGCCTGCGCCAAAGAAAAACAGCGAGGCGGGCACAATCAGCGTCCACAGATTCATGACGCCCAGCCAGCCAGGGAGCCACATCAGTACGCCTGCCAGCAGGCAGCTGTTCACCGCATACCACATAATGGTGGTGAAGGGCTTATCGCTTTTACCGGCAAACCAGGCGCCAAAAAACGCCGCCGGCAGCGGCAGGATAAACAGCAGACTGACGGCGAAGCTGCTCATTCCCAGAACGCCCCCCATCAATACGCCGCAGCTGGCTTCAAATACCGCAATACCGGCCAGCGCGCCGATAAGAATCACCAGATAGCGTACAAAGCTGCTGTCGGCCAGCAGGGGACGATAGCGTGAAAATAGCGGGCGAGGCTGCACGGTCTGCGGGCGTGTTTCCGGCATCCATCGCAGAATGGCGCCGCTGACCATCAGGCACAGCAGCAGGAGAAACGCAAAGCACGCCTGCCAGCCGAACAGCCGGGTCAGTCCTGCTCCGATCAGGGGAGCGATCAGCGGGCTTATCAGGATACCCATATTCAGCAGGCTGTTGGCATGGCGCAGTGCCCTGCCCTCATACAGATCGCGCGGCATGGTCCGTGCCATTACGCCCGCCACCCCCCGGCCCCCCCCCCGGGGACCCCCCCCCCCCCCCCCGCCCGTGA
>NZ_JACVTS010000039.1:0-29337 GCF_016624545.1 Erwinia sp. S38
TGTTCCGTGTCAGTGGAGGCGCAGTATAGGGATTTTCTGGCGGCTGACAAGAGCTAATTTTAAAAAAATGTTCACATGCTTAGTTTTCACCCAAACCTGCGTTAAAAGCCTCTTTTTTGCCGATTTAATAAACAAAAATGGGCCCGAAGGCCCATTTTAATGATGACATGGTCAGAAAACCCCATTCAGGAGCTTACCTGACACAGTGCACTTTACTGATGCGCAACGATAACGCCATCCTGCAGATCCATTTCTATTGTCTTGCCCGGAACCAAAGCGCCGGAAAGAATCTGCTGTGCCAGCGGGTTTTCAATCTGCTGCTGGATAGCGCGTTTCAGCGGTCGTGCGCCGTAGACCGGATCATAACCATTCTCACCGAGCTGCTGCAGAGCGGCATCGGAAATATGCAGCTCATAACCCCGCTCTTCCAGGCGCTGATACAAACGCTGCAGCTGGATACGGGCAATAGAAGCAATATGTTTCTCGCCCAGCGGGTGGAACACCACCAGCTCGTCAATACGGTTAATGAATTCCGGACGGAAGCTGTGGCTGACCACAGACATGACCAACTCTTTCATTTCACCGTAGCTCAGCGCACCGAACCGCTCCTGGATCAGATCGGAACCCAGGTTAGAGGTCATGATCACCACCGTATTGCGGAAATCAACCGTTCTGCCCTGCCCATCGGTCAGGCGCCCATCATCCAGTACCTGAAGAAGGATGTTGAAGACATCCGGGTGCGCTTTCTCCACTTCATCCAGCAGAATCACTGAGTAAGGACGACGACGTACCGCTTCGGTCAGGTATCCACCTTCTTCATAACCGACATATCCAGGAGGTGCCCCCACCAGACGCGACACCGAGTGTTTCTCCATAAACTCGGACATATCGATACGCACCATCGCATCGTCACTGTCGAACATAAAGTTAGCCAGCGCTTTACACAGTTCGGTTTTACCCACCCCGGTCGGGCCGAGGAACAGGAACGAGCCAATTGGACGATTCGGATCGGCCAGGCCAGCACGGCTACGGCGAATGGCGTTCGATACGGCTTCCACCGCTTCATTCTGCCCAATCACCCGCGTATGCAATTCCTGCTCCATGCGCAACAGCTTGTCACGCTCGCCTTCCATCATGCGGGCCACAGGAATACCGGTCCAGCGCGCCAGCACGTCGGCAATTTCAACATCGGTCACGCGGTTACGCAGCAGGCGCATGGTCTTGCCTTCAGCCTGGGTTGCCGCCGCCAGCTGTTTTTCCAGCTCTGGAATTTTACCGTACTGCAGCTCAGACATCTGGCCCAGGTCACCCAGTCGGCGCGCCTGTTCCATATTCAGCCTTGCCTGCTCCAGTTCAGCTTTAATGTGCTGAGTTCCGGATAGAGAGGCTTTCTCCGCCTTCCACTCCTCTTCCAGCTCAGAGTATTCGCGCTCTTTCTGCGAAAGCTCGTTTTCCAGCATTTCCAGACGTTTGATACTGGCATCGTCAGATTCTTTCTTCAGCGCCTGCTGTTCCAGCTTCAGCTGAATGATACGACGCTCCAGACGATCGAGCGCTTCCGGCTTGGAGTCGATCTGCATGCGAATGCTGGATGCCGCTTCATCGATCAGATCGATAGCTTTGTCCGGCAGCTGGCGATCGGCAATATAGCGATGGGACAGCGTCGCCGCCGCAACGATAGCCGGGTCGGTAATCTGTACATGATGATGCAACTCATAGCGCTCTTTCAGGCCGCGCAAGATAGCAATGGTATCTTCCACGCTCGGCTCGGCCACAAACACCTTCTGGAAACGACGTTCCAACGCGGCATCTTTTTCAATGTACTGACGATATTCGTCCAGCGTTGTCGCGCCAACGCAGTGCAGCTCACCACGAGCCAGCGCAGGCTTCAGCATATTACCGGCATCCATCGCACCGTCGGCCTTACCGGCGCCCACCATAGTGTGTAACTCGTCGATAAACAGAATGACGTTGCCTTCCTGTTTCGACAAATCATTCAGCACGCCTTTCAGGCGCTCTTCGAATTCACCACGGTATTTAGCCCCGGCCACCAGCGCCCCCATATCCAGCGCCAGCACGCGGCGGCCTTTCAGCCCTTCCGGTACTTCGCCGTTAATGATGCGCTGTGCCAGACCTTCAACGATGGCCGTTTTCCCCACCCCGGGCTCACCGATCAGTACCGGGTTATTTTTGGTACGACGCTGCAGTACCTGAATGGTACGGCGAATCTCTTCATCGCGGCCGATAACCGGATCAAGTTTGCCTTTCTCGGCACGTTCGGTCAGGTCGATGGTGTATTTACTTAATGCCTGGCGTTGATCTTCCGCCCCTTGATCGTTCACGTTCTCTCCTCCTCGCATCTGGTCAATCGCTTTCGTCAGCTTGTCATTGGTGACACCGGCAGATTTAAGTAAATCAGCCAGTGCACCGCGGGAGTCGAGTGCTGCCAGAACAAATAATTCTGATGAAATGAAGTTGTCGGCGCGCTTTTGCGCCAGCTTGTCACACAGGTTCAGTACGCGGACCAGGTCAGCAGAAGGCTGAACATCGCCATCGGTACCTTCAACCTGCGGTAAGCGACTGAGTGCCTGTTCAATACCACTACGTAAAGAGGCAACGTCTACGCCAGCCGCGGTCAGTAAAGGACGAACGGAACCGCCTTCCTGATTAAGCAGTGCGCTCATCAAGTGCAGAGGTTCGATAAATTGATTATCTCGGCCGAGGGCCAGGGATTGGGCGTCAGCCAGTGCCAGCTGAAATTTGTTAGTAAGACGATCCAGACGCATAATTTCCCCCATTCAGGTCAAATTGCTACTGGAGATTAAATGAGGTCATCCCTCAAATTTTTCAAGGTAATGACCTGAACATTTCGGAGAAAAAAACATCAATCCGGACCGTCTTATGGCGCTAGGTTATATCAGCCAGATGAAACTTGCCATACGCCCGGTGATTCCATCGCGTCGGAAGGAGAAAAATTGTTCTTCCTGCGTATAGGTACAATCGCCTCCACCCCTGATGCACCGCACTCCGGCAGCGTTTAAGCGCTGCGTTGCCAGCATCCAGAGATCGGCATAAAATTTTTCACCTACAGCACAAAAAGCCGAGTTGGCAGCAGGATCGACGGCACAAAAGGCTTCTTTTACCTCTGGCCCAACTTCAAATGCGTTCGGCCCGATAGCCGGCCCGAGCCAAACGATAATCTCTTCTGCTGGAGCGGAAAAAGCGTCAAGTGTTGCTTCGAGCACCCCAGAACACAATCCGCGCCAGCCAGCGTGAGCGGCAGCAATTTCCTGGCCATCCGCCGAACAAAATAATACCGGCAAACAGTCTGCAGTCATCACCGCACAAACAACCCAAGGCTCCCGAGTGTAGACGGCATCTGCCCGCAGTGAAGCCGGAGGCTGACCATCCAGCCGCAGCACATCCGTGCCGTGTACCTGCTCCAGCCAGACCGGCATCGAAGGCAGATTACATGCCTCTACCAGACGTTGACGATTAGTCTGCACGTTTTGTGGATTGTCACCAACGTGTGCACCCAGGTTCAGACTGCTCCATGGGGCATCGCTGATGCCGCCGCTGCGCGTACTGCTGCACGCGCGAACGTTGGCGGGAAGTGACCAGTCGGGAATAACGGGCTTCATTACCAGTCCATCTGATCTTTAAACTCTTCGGTATCCGCCTTCAGAGCATTGATCAGATCGACCATGTCCTGCGGCAGCGGCGCGTGCCACTCCATCTCGATGCCGGTGATCGGATGGTACAGACGCAGCATGGTTGCGTGCAGCGCCTGGCGATCGAAACCGCGCAGCGCGGTAATGAAGGCCTCAGAAGCCCCCTTCGGCGGGCGAGGACGGCCACCGTAGAGCGGATCGCCCACCAGGGGATGTGTAATGTGGGACATATGTACGCGGATCTGGTGAGTACGCCCGGTTTCCAGACGCAGACGCAGACGCGTATGGGCACGGAAGTGTTCCATAATGCGGTAATGCGTCGTTGCCGGTTTACCCATCGGGTGTACCGCCATATGCGTGCGCTTGGTTGAGTGACGGCTAATCGGCTCATCAACGGTACCGCCAGCGGTCATGCGACCAATTGCGACGGCTTCATACTCGCGGGTAATTTCACGCCGCTGAAGTGAATCCACCAGATGCGTCTGTGCCGGAACGGTTTTAGCGACGACCATCAGACCGGTAGTATCTTTATCCAGACGGTGGACGATACCCGCGCGCGGCACATCGGCAATGGCCGGGAAATGGTGCAGCAATGCGTTCAGCACGGTGCCGTCGGGGTTGCCTGCCCCCGGATGAACGACCAGATCGCGCGGTTTATTGATCACCAGGATGTCGTCATCCTCGTAAACAATATCCAACGGAATGTTCTGCGCTTCCCATCTCGCCTCTTCTTCGATTTCCGCACTGATGATAATTTGCTCACTCCCGAGCACTTTCTCCTTCGGCTTGTCGATTATTTGGCCATTTACGGTGACGCGACGGTCAAGAATCCATTCTTTTATGCGAGAACGTGAATAATCAGGGAACAATTCGGCCAAAGCCTGATCTAAGCGTTGTCCGAGTTGCGATTCGGATACCGTTGCGTTGAGTTTTACTTGTTGTGCCATACACAGCTTCTTCGTTAACGTTGGGTTTTCACGGCGATGCCGTTTAATATAATGTGCTATTGTACCTGGTCACTATCGGGAGCTATACGGACAGCTTCCTGAATAACACTCTGAGGATAATCAAATCGTCATGACGCGTATGAAATATCTGGTGGCTGCAGCCACGTTGAGCCTGGCATTAGCTGGATGTTCCGGCTCCAAGGATGTGGTGCCTGACAGCCCGCCTTCCGAGATTTATGCCACTGCCCAGCAAAAACTGCAGGACGGTAACTTTAAAGGAGCAATAACGCAACTGGAAGCGCTCGATAACCGCTATCCATTCGGCCCTTACTCCCAGCAAGTTCAGCTAGACCTGATCTACGCATACTATAAGAATGCCGATTTGCCGCTGGCCCAGGCTGCCATCGACCGCTTTATGCGCCTCAACCCTACCCATCCGAACATTGACTACGTTATTTACATGCGTGGCCTGACGGATATGGCGTTGGATGACAGTGCGCTGCAGGGATTCTTTGGTATTGACCGTTCAGACCGCGATCCAACTCATGCGCGTGATGCTTTCAAAGACTTCTCGCAGTTACTGCGCGGCTACCCTAACAGTCAGTATGCGACCGATGCACGTAAGCGCCTGGTGTTCCTGAAAGATCGTCTGGCGAAATACGAATTATCCGTGGCTGAATTCTACACTAAACGCGGTGCTTATGTCGCTGTGGTTAACCGCGTAGAGCAAATGCTGAAAGATTATCCGGATACGAAGGCAACACGCACTGCGTTACCGCTGATGGAAAATGCCTATCGTCAGCTGCAGCTTAATGCCGAAGCTGAGCGTGTGGCTAAAATCATCTCAGCGAATCAGGCCTGATTGCAGGCCACAAAAAAAGGCAGCGCTAAGCTGCCTTTTTTACGCCTGAAAATGCCATTCTGGCAAATTCCCGCTGTAGTGATCCTATCAACAATGCCATTGAAATATCGCGCCGACAAGGGCTCAGGCCGCTTTTATCAGCCGGTTTCACACTTTTATCCTTCTTGACAAAAAGTGACAACAAAACGTGATCTAAGTCACATATTTTACTGTTTTTGGCGCTATGCTGGAGTTACCAAGACGGAAATGACAGAGAGGTAAGCACTATGGTTCTGAACATTACCAGCAAACAAATGGAAATTACTCCGGCTATCCGCCAGCATGTCGAAGACCGTCTCTCTAAGCTCGAAAAATGGCAAACCCATCTGATTAATCCGCACATTGTTCTTTCGAAGGAGCCGAAAGAGTTCGTTGCCGATGCCAATATCAATACGCCTAACGGCCCGCTGGTTGCCACCGCCAAACATGAAGATATGTACACGGCTATCAACGAGCTGATTAACAAACTCGAGCGCCAGCTGAACAAAGTTCAGCACAAAGGTGAAGCGCGACGCGCCACCGCCAGCGTCAAAGATCTCAGCCCGATCGACGAAGAATAAATGACTCATCCTGAATAACGCGCCTGCGGGCGCGTTTTTTATTGACAGAATGAAATTACAGCGGTTACTTTAACCCTCCAGACCGCTACTGAAAATTGAGCAAAATGAAATTTATCCCGTTTTTCTTCGCATTCTTTTTTACCTTCCCCTGACTGGGAGGCAATTCGTCGTGTAAGAATGAATGCGAAGACGAACAATAAAGCCTCCCGACAAAGGGAGGCTTTTTTTTTAGCGACATCTGACAGGTAGCGATATGAACTCCGAGAATCCTTTGCTGGCCCTGCGTGGTAAAATCAGCGCGCTGGATGAAGAACTACTGCAACTGCTGGCTCAGCGCCGTGCGCTGGCAATCGACGTTGCTACAGCCAAAATGGCGACGCATCGCCCCATCCGTGACATCGATCGTGAACGCGATTTGCTTGAGCACCTGATTACACTGGGCAAAGCGCATAAACTGGATGCTCACTACATCACCCGCCTGTTTCAGCTGATTATTGAAGATTCCGTGCTGACCCAGCAGGCGCTGCTGCAAAAGCATCTGAATAACACGAACGCACAGTCTGCCCGTATCGCTTTCCTTGGTCCAAAAGGTTCCTATTCGCATCTGGCCTCGCGCCACTATGCGGCGCGCCATTTTGATAATTTCATTGAGAGTGGCTGCCTGAAATTCCACGATATTTTTAACCAGGTTGAGACCGGACAGGCGGATTACGCCGTTCTGCCTATCGAGAACACCACATCCGGCTCCATTACCGACGTCTACGATCTGCTGCAGCAAACCAGTCTGTCGATCGTAGGTGAAATCACTCTGCCTATCGACCACTGCGTTCTGGTTTCCGGCAGCACCGATCTCCAGCAGATTGAAACCGTTTACAGCCACCCTCAGCCTTTCCAGCAGTGCAGCCAGTTTATCCACCGCTATCCGCACTGGAAAATTGAGTACACCGAAAGCACCGCCGCCGCGATGGAAAAGGTCGCTGCGATGAATTCTCCGAAGGTCGCCGCACTGGGCAGTGAAGCCGGGGGCGATCTGTACGGTCTGCAGGTTCTGGAAAGGAATCTCGCCAACCAGCGGCAGAATATCACCCGCTTTATCGTACTGGCCCGCAAACCGGTGGATGTTTCAATGCAGGTTCCGGCTAAAACCACGCTGATTATGGCAACAGGACAGCAGGCAGGCGCACTGGTTGAGGCGTTGCTGGTACTGCGCCAGCATAATCTGACCATGAGCAAGCTGGAGTCTCGTCCGATTAACGGTAATCCGTGGGAAGAGATGTTTTATATCGATTTCCAGGGCAACTTGCGTTCTGAAGACGTTCAGCAGGCGCTACGCGAGCTGGCCCCGATTACCCGCTCGCTGAAAGTACTGGGCTGCTACCCCAGCGAAAACGTCGTGGCGGTAGAGCCGCTCTGACGAATACAGGTGGCCTGCCGTGCGGGCCACCGATTTCCTGCCACAGAATCATTTCCCCCAGACTCCTGACGCTATATTATTAGGTATATAGCGAAATTCAGGAAATCTTCATGCGTCAAATTCTCCGCTCCTTTGTCTTACTGGTGCTGCTTGGCTCCGTCCCCGGTTTCTCTTATGCCGATCGCGTCGTTACCGATCAGCTTGGTCGGCAGGTCACCATTCCCGATCGCGTTGATCGGGTCGTCGTGCTACAGCATCAGACTCTGAACCTGCTGGTTCAGCTGGATGCCACAAACAAGATGGTGGGAATACTCGCCAACTGGCGACAGCAGCTCGGTGACAGTTATGCTCGCCTGGTGCCTGAGTTAACCAAAGTACCGATGCTTGGCGATCTGACCCATGTCGATCTGGAAAAGCTGGTTGCCCTGCATCCACAAGTGGTGTTTGTCACCAACTACGCACCGCAGGAGATGATCGACCAGATCCAACAACTGGGTATTGCCGTGATTGCCATCTCGCTGCGGGCGGATGATAAACAGCAGAGCCATCTCAATCCCGATTTGCAGAATGAGGAACAGGCTTACAATCAGGGTCTGAAAGACGGTATCCGTTTAATCGGCGCGGTGGTGAACCATCAGCAGCAGGCCGAGGCGCTGATTAAAGCCACTTTTAGCCTGCGCCAGCAAACTGCCGACCGCCTTAAGGACATTCCTGCCGACCAGCGTATCCGCGTGTATATGGCGAACCCCGACCTGACAACCTACGGTTCCGGTAAGTACACCGGACTGATGATGAACCATTCCGGCGCGATGAACGTCGCTGCCGCAACGGTAAAAGGCTACAAGCAGGTTTCTATGGAGCAGATACTGGCCTGGAAGCCTCAGGTCATCTTTGTCCAGGACCGTTACCCGCAGGTGGTGGATGAGATATATCAGCAACCGGTCTGGCAGGCTTTAGATGCGGTAAAAAATCATCGCGTCTATCTGATGCCAGAATATGCCAAGGCCTGGGGGTATCCGATGCCTGAAGCGATGGCGCTGGGTGAACTGTGGATGGCGAAAAAGCTTTATCCCGAAAAATTCAAGGATATTGACATGCAGCAGCAGGCCGAAAGCTGGTATCAGCGTTTTTATCGCACTGACTATCGCGGCAGCAACTGATGAAACCGCTGCGCGTACTGGCCGCCGGCAGCCTGCGCCCCATCTGGTCAGCCATCACTGAACGCTTTCAGAGCTATTATTCGTCAGGCATGGAGACACAGTTCGGCCCGGCGGGCCTGCTTCGGCAGCGCATTGAGCAGGGGGAACCCTGCGATCTGTTTGCCTCCGCCAATATGGCACACCCGCTGACGCTTCAGCAGTCAGGTCGGGCACAGCGGGTTGCCGCCTTTTGCCAGAACTCGCTGTGCCTTAACGTACGCCGCGAGCTTGGCGATCTGACCTGGCTGGAGCTGTTAAAGGATCCGACACTGCGAGTGGCAACATCAACGATCGGCAGCGATCCCTGCGGTGACTATGCATGGCAGATGTTTGACCGTCTGACAGCGTGGGACAGCCTGCTCGGCCAGGATCTAAAGCAGCGAGCCAGAATGGTCGTTGGAGGCGAACACTCCCCGGCAATTCCGCCGGGCATGCAGGCGGCAGCGTGGATTATTGAGTCAGGGCTGGCCGATATTTTTGTCGGCTATAGTAGCTATAGCCACCGGCGAGAGCACAATAGCCAAATCGCGACAGTCAGCATTCCTCAGGAGTGGCAGCCTTCGGCAATCTACGGTTTTGCGGTTTGTGATGTAGCGGCACAACCTCTGGCTGATTTTTTACTGTCAGAAGAGGCACGGGAAATTTTGCATCAGCACGGTTTTGGCGCCGCGAAGCCTTAAGCATAATGGACCAGGTAAATTCGGCACCGAGCAATAAAAAAGGGCAACCCGAAAGTGACTTCCGCTCACGCTGAGTGCGTGCGGTTAACCTACGGCTGCCCTTCTCAATCACTACGGCAAATTATGCCCGGCTGTCATTTGCCTGGCGCAGCAGCGTCCGGCTCTCGGCCTGGAAGCGCTTAGCGTAGTCGCCAAACCAGTGTTCTACCCGGCGGAAGCTGTCGATAAACGCCTGCTTATCACCGTGTTCCAGCAGCTTAATCGCCTCACCAAACCGCGTGTAGTAACGCTTAATCAGCGCCAGGTTACTTTCCGAAGACATGATGATGTCCGCGTAAAGCTGCGGGTCCTGCGCGAACAGACGGCCGACCATCGCCAGCTCAAGCCGGTAGATCGGTGAAGAGAGTGCCAGCAGCTGTTCCAGCTGCACGTTCTCTTCTGCCAGATGTAAACCATAGGCAAACGTCGCAAAGTGGCGCAGCGCCTGAATAAACGCCATATTCTGATCGTGTTCGACCGCGCTGATGCGGTGAAGCCGCGCCCCCCAGACCTGAATCTGCTCCAGGAACCACTGATAGGCTTCCGGCTGACGACCGTCGCACCATACCACCACCTGTTTCGCCAGACTGCCGCTGTCAGGGCCAAACATCGGGTGCAGGCCCAGTACCGGCCCACCGTGAGCGGCCAGCATTGCCTGCAAAGGTTTATTTTTCACCGATGCCAGGTCGACCAGAATACAGTCCTGCGGCAGCGGCGGCAGCTCAGCGATCACCTGTTCGGTCAGATGAATAGGCACGCTGATAATCACCATTCCGGCATCCGCCAGCATCGCTTCCGCCTGATGGTGCTCCTCTTTATCGAGGATCTTCACCTGATAGCCGGAAAGGGTCAGCATTTTTTCAAACAGCCGCCCCATCTGGCCTTTACCACCAACAATAACCACCGGGCGCAGTTCAGGATTCAGTGTTTTGAAGCCTTTATCATTTTCGCTGGTATAGGATTCACGCATGACCCGACGCAGCACGTCTTCGATCAGATCCGGCGGTACACCGAGCAGCTCGGCCTCTTTGCGGCGCGAAGCCAGCATGGTGGCCTCGCGTTCCGGTACATAGATCGGTAATCCGTAGCGGCTTTTCACTTCCCCCACTTCCGCTACCAGCTCCAGCCGTTTAGCCAGTAAATCCAGTAGCGCTTTATCTACTTCATCAATTTGATCGCGCAGTGCGGTCAGTTCAGCCACCATAACTCGTTAATCCTCTTACTGCAGACGTGCCGCCAGTACGCCGTTGAGATCCTGATGAATTTCACGCAGCAGGCTTTCAGTCGTTTCCCAATTGATACAGGCATCGGTGACCGAAACGCCGTAGCGCATTTCGCTGCGCGGCTGCTCGGAAGACTGATTGCCTTCATTGAGGTGACTTTCCAGCATCAAACCGATAATCGAACGGTTACCGTCTTTGATCTGTGCCACTGCAGATTCAGCGACGCCCGACTGGCGGCGGAAATCTTTATTAGAATTGCCGTGACTGCAATCTATCATCAAGGATGGGCGGAGTCCCGCCTGCTGCATCTCTTTTTCACACTGAGCGACATCTTCCGGACCGTAGTTTGGCTTTTTACCACCGCGCAGGATCACGTGCCCGTCCGGGTTGCCCTGAGTTTGTAGCAGGCAGACCTGGCCTGCCTGGTTAATGCCGACAAAGCGGTGCGGCATCGCAGCGGCGCGCATGGCGTTAATCGCGGTACCCAGACTGCCATCGGTGCCGTTTTTGAACCCAACAGGCATCGACAGCCCGGATGCCATTTCACGGTGGGTTTGTGACTCGGTGGTACGCGCACCGATGGCGGACCAGCTAAACAGGTCGCCGAGGTACTGTGGACTGTTTGGGTCCAGCGCTTCGGTCGCCAGCGGCAGGCCCATCTCAACCAGATTCAACAGAAGCTGACGCGCAATATGCAGGCCCCCTTCCATATCAAAGGTGTTATCCATGTGCGGATCGTTAATCAGGCCTTTCCAGCCAACGGTGGTACGTGGCTTTTCAAAGTAAACGCGCATCACAATGTACAGCTGATCTCCAACCTGCTCGGCCAGAGTTTTGAGATGACGAGCGTATTCCAGCGCTGCATCCGTATCGTGAATTGAACAAGGCCCGCACACCACCAGCAGGCGGTGATCTTTACCATTAATGATGTCGGAAATGGTTTGGCGCGAAGCCGCAATCTGCTGTTCCAGCGCGCTGTTAAGCGGGAAACGTTTTTTCAGTTCCTCTGGGGTAATCAGAACCTGTTCGTCAGCGATATGAATATTGTTCAGCGCATCTTTTTGCATGATCGTAATCCTGGGCAATTCGATTAATAGGGGTCCTCAGTGAGGTTGAAAAGAACTGTACCACAATAAGTACATTACTCAACCCCAAAACGTACAGATTTATTACCACCAATAAAAACACAAGCATCACGCAACAATTAAGACAATTAATATCAATTACTTAAACCAAAAAAACAGAATGAAATGACAACCCCATATGTAAACATAAATGTACGAATTGGTATTTGATAAAAAAACCTTTCTTTTCCGTCACCTGCCACCAGGCCTCCCCTCTGCTGTGATACTGTTAATACCAACCATCAATTATTTAGGCAAACTGTCGGGAGAAATGAATGGATTTTATCATGCGGGCGTTTGAGGACGCTGACGCAGCACCCTTCGCGCAGGCCGTGAATCAGTCACTGGATACCCTGCTGCCGTGGATGACATGGGCACATAAGAATTACACGGAAGATGAGGCCCGACTCTGGTTTCACCTGACTCACCTGCAGCGCCAGCAGGGTACAGCCAACGAAATGGGCCTGTTCGCTGCCGATGGTCGCCTGCTAGGCGGTGCCGGTTTGCGTTACAGCAGCAACCCTCTGATCCCCACCTCGATTGGCTATTGGGTTCACAGTAATGAACAACGACAGGGGATTGCCAGTGAGGCAGTTCGCCGTCTGGTAGCCAGTGCCTTCAGTCAGCCGGACATTGATGTGGTTGAAATCCTCGTTGCGGAGAGAAATATCGCCAGCCGCTCCGTCGCGGAAAAAGTGGGCGCAAAAATTATCGCTATTCGCTACGGGCTGATCGTACTGGACAACGGTCCGGTCAGCACGGTTATCTATCATCTGCACCGCCCTTCATCAGATGAAAGTGAAGATGGCATTGCCAGAGAATCCCGTCTCATATAGCATTCTGTTTTACCTGCACAGGATAATTTGCAATGACGTCTCACGTTCGCTTAGCGCTTATAGGCGATTACCGCGCTGATGCGGTTGCCCATCAGGCCATTCCTCTGGCGGTGGACCTTGCCGCACAGTCCCTGAATCTCGATGTTACTGCCGAATGGCTCCCTACTCCTGAACTTACCGATGCATCAGTGCTGGCCAAATATGATGCCGTCTGGCTGGTCCCCGGCAGTCCCTATCTGAATGATGCAGGTGCGTTTATGGCAATCCGCCATGCGCGCGAAAGCAACCTGCCGTTTCTCGGCTCCTGCGCCGGATTTCAGTACGCGGTTGTTGAATATGCCCGCAATGTATTGGGCTGGGAAGATGCGGGGCATGCTGAAACCGACACCGGCGGGCGCCTGGTCATTGCACCATTAAGCTGTTCACTGGTAGAGAAAACGGGAACTATCGTTATTCAGCCCGAAACGCGCCTGGCCACGCTGTACGGTAAAAACGAGATCGAGGAAGGATACCACTGCAATTATGGCGTTAACCCTGATTTTGTCAGCGAACTCGACGGCCGCTCACTGCGTATCAGTGCCCACGATCTTGACGGCGATGTCCGCGCTATCGAACTGCCTGAGCACAAATTTTTTATGGCAACGCTGTTCCAGTCGGAACGAGCCGCCCTGCGTAATGAACTGTCGCCGATGGTAGTTGAGCTTCTGCGCGTGGCCAGCCAGCGCGCGTAAATAGCAACGGGGCCGAGAAAGCATCAGGCCCCGTTATTCTCGCCATTGCGACCAATCTGACTTTTCGCACTAAGCTCAACCAGGCTTCCTGTACTGAACCCAGCCTGATTCTCATACTGAATTCAACCTAACTTTCCGTACTCAGCGAAGCCACGATCCGTCGATTACGCCGCTCAAAATACATCGAGATCATCCCCCCCGATACCACCAGCCCGGCTCCTATTAGCGTTGCCGTCTCCGGCATATTTCCCCAGAAGAGGAAACCAATCATCGCCGACCAGACCAGCGTGGTGTAATCAAACGGCGCCAGCAGTGAAGCATCCGCATAACGCAGGCTCAACGTCAGCAAAATTTGCGTAATGCCTCCCAGCAGTCCGCAACTGATTAATAACACCAGCTGTCGGGGATTCGGTATCGTCCAGCCAAACCACAGCGTGGTCAGCGAGCTCAGCGTGGTCATCACTGCGAACCAGAATGCAATAGCTCCCGGCTTTTCAATACCGTTCAGATAGCGGATTTGAATCGATGCGCCGGCAATACATACCGCAGCCGCTAATGCGAGGATGATTCCCAGAGAGGAGGTCCAGCTTACGGAAGTTAAGGCACCTTCACGATTAAAGAAAAGGTGGCCTGACAGCATAACCAATATACCGGCGAATCCAGCAGCCACCGCTATCCAGCGATGAAATTTTACTTTTTCCCGCAGAATAAGCGCCGCCATCACCACGGTAATCAGCGGTGCGGCATAGTTAATCGCCGTCACGTCAACGAGGGAAATATAGATCAGCGAAAGGTAACTAAAATAAAGCCCGCCGGTACCGGCAAGACCGCGGACAAAGTGCCCGCGAACGTTCTTTGTCCTGATGCCATCAAGGATACTGCCCTGGCTCCATAGCCAGATAAATAGTGGGATCAGCGCGATAAACGATCGAAAGAAAATCACCTCACCGACGGGGATAGTACCGTCCAGATCTTTAACACAGGCCATCATCAGCGTTGAACTCAGCGCTGCGGCGATTTTCATCGAAATACCCGTCGAAGGGCTACTCATATCAGGAAAGGTTCCGGCTGTGGGGTATCAATCAAACATACTCGTTACGCTGTTTAAAAAAGCTTTTAAATCAGCGGATAACGGCATTATATTTTTTATTTGCGTATTTGTCGGCAGAGAATTTTTCATAAAAAAAGGGGCTAGCATACGCTAACCCCTTTTCACTATTAACTATCAGATGTCGCTTAAGCGCCCAGACGTTCTTTGATACGTGCAGACTTACCAGTACGCTCACGCAGGTAGTACAGTTTAGCTTTACGCACAGCACCGCGACGTTTCACGGTAATGCTGTCAACAACTGGGGAGTGAGTCTGGAATACACGCTCAACACCTTCGCCGTTGGAAATTTTGCGAACAGTGAATGCAGAGTGCAGACCGCGGTTACGAATAGCGATAACCACGCCCTCGAATGCCTGCAGACGCTTTTTAGCACCTTCAACGACCCATACTTTCACTTCCACGGAATCACCCGGACGGAATGAAGGTACGTCCTGTTTCAGCTGTTCTTGTTCAAGTTGCTTGATAATGTTGCTCATAATTAAATCTCTTATCCTGGGTAAACTGATAGTTAAGGCGAACCCGGCATTATGCCTGTCCAGCCGTCTCATCGTTTTGTTGCCTGGCGTGTTCCCGTTGGAACTCGGCCAGCAACTTTGCTTGCTCTACAGTCAGAGCCAGGTTTTCCAGAAGTTCAGGTCTTCTAAGCCAGGTACGGCCCAGCGACTGTTTCAGGCGCCACCGGCGAATATCAGCATGGTTGCCCGACAGCAGAACTGGCGGAACTTCCATCCCTTCTAACACTTCAGGGCGGGTGTAGTGTGGGCAGTCCAGCAAACCGTCAGAAAACGAATCTTCTTCCGCAGACGCCTGTTTCCCCAGCACTCCCGGAATAAACCGGGAAACCGAGTCAATCAGCGTCATCGCTGGCAGCTCGCCACCGCTGAGTACGTAATCCCCAATCGACCATTCTTCATCGATCTCGGTTTTGATTACGCGCTCATCAATCCCTTCATAACGACCACAGACCAGAATTAACTTCTGATTGGTCGCCAGCTCGCAAACACCATCTTGATCGAGTTTGCGGCCCTGGGGTGAAAGATAAATCACCTTAACGCCTTCCCCTGCCGCCGCTTTTGCTGCGTGAATGGCATCCCGCAAGGGTTGTACCATCATTAGCATTCCCGGACCGCCGCCGTATGGACGTTCGTCCACGGTACGATGACGATCGTGAGCGAAATCACGAGGACTCCAGCTCTGAATGCTGAGCAGGCCATTTTTTACTGCCCGGCCAGTTACTCCGTAATCGGTAACTGCGCGAAACATTTCAGGAAACAGGCTGATTATGCCAATCCACATACTTTGCGCCGGAGTATTACCGTTTTGTTCGGAGTTCAAAAACCAGGATCCCAATCTACTTCGATCGAACGAGTAGTGAGATCGACATTCTTGATAACCTGTTCATCGAGGAACGGGATTAACCGTTCCTGCACACCAAATGCATCTTTCAGGTTTGCCTTCACGACCATAACGTCGTTTGAACCGGTTTCCATCATATCGATGACTTTACCCAGCTCGTAGCCTTCAGTGGTGACGACCTGGCAGCCCATAAGGTCTTTCCAGTAGTATTCACCATTATCAAGCTCCGGCAGTTGCTCCGAGTCCACGACAATTTCGCAATTAGTCAGCAGACCTGCAGCATCACGATCGTCAATGCCTTTGACTTTGATGATCATGTCCTGATTGTGGCGCTTCCAGCCTTCCAGCTCGACATGCTGCCACCGACCCGCCCGCTGGATAAACCACGGCTGATAGTCGAAAATGCTTTCGGCGTCTTCGGTGGAGGAAAACACTTTGAGCCAACCACGGATACCGTAGGCCGAGCCCATCTTTCCCAGAATTAACGGGTTAGCGGGAGGCTGGTTGTGTTGCTTGCTCATGTTGACCACCGTGACAGATTAAGCTGCTTTCTTTGCTTCTTTGACCAGCGCACCAACGCGGTCGGACAGAGTTGCGCCCTGGCCAACCCAGTGCTCAATGCGGTCCAGATCAAGACGCAGTGCTTCAGCCTGACCAGATGCGATCGGGTTGAAGAAACCAACGCGCTCAATGAAACGGCCATTGCGAGCATTACGGCTGTCAGTGACGACTACCTGGTAGAATGGACGCTTTTTAGCGCCGTGACGTGCCAAACGAATTGTTACCATAACATCCTCTTTAGTTAATAAAACAACCGGGCCCCATTGAGGGAACGGGGCCCGGGTGCAATATAAAAAGCCCGAAAATTTTACTCATTTTGGCGAAAAAAGCAACCTAATTCGCCTGAGCCCTTTTCCGGCTTGATTAACGGCCTGGGAAGCCAGGCGGCATCATGCCTTTCATGCCGCGCATCATCTTCGCCATGCCACCTTTTTTCATCTTTTTCATCATGCGCTGCATGTCGTCAAACTGCTTCAGTAAGCGGTTAACATCCTGCACCTGCATACCCGAACCGGTTGCAATACGACGCTTGCGGGAGCCCTTAATAATCTCAGGTTTTTCGCGCTCTTTACGCGTCATTGAGTTAATCATGGCTTCCATACGCACCAGAACTTTATCGTCCATTTGCGATTTAACGTTGTCCGGCAACTGACCCATACCCGGCAGTTTGCCCATCAGGCTGGCCATGCCGCCCATGTTACGCATCTGCTTTAGCTGATCGAGGAAGTCGTTCAGGTCGAAACCGTCGCCCTTCTTCAGCTTGCTGGCCAGTTTTTCAGCCTGCGCACGGTCAACTTTGCTTTCGATATCTTCGATCAGCGACAGCATGTCACCCATGCCGAGGATACGTGACGCAATACGCTCAGGGTAGAACGGTTCGAGGGCTTCGGTTTTCTCACCGACACCCATAAATTTGATCGGCTTGCCGGTAATATGACGAATCGACAGGGCCGCACCACCGCGCGCATCGCCGTCAACTTTGGTCAGTACCACACCGGTCAGCGGCAGCGCTTCGTTAAACGCTTTTGCCGTATTGGCGGCATCCTGGCCGGTCATGGCATCAACCACAAACAGCGTTTCAACCGGGTTAATCGCGGCGTGGACCTGTTTGATCTCGTCCATCATCGCTTCATCAACGTGAAGTCGACCGGCGGTATCCACCAGCAGCACGTCGTAGAATTTCAGCTTCGCCTGTTGCAGGGCGTTCTTAACAATATCAACCGGCTTCTGGCTCAGATCGGATGGGCAAAAATCAACGCCAACCTGCTCTGCCAGAGTTTCCAGCTGTTTGATCGCCGCCGGGCGATAGACGTCGGCAGAAACAACCAACACCTTTTTCTTGTGCTTTTCACGCAGGAACTTACCGAGTTTACCGACGCTGGTGGTTTTACCCGCCCCCTGCAAACCGGCCATCAACACGACAGCTGGCGGCTGGGCAGCCAGGTTTAGAGTGTTGTTCTCCTCCCCCATAGCAGCAACCAGCTCATTTTTAACGATCTTGACGAATTCCTGGCCCGGGGTCAGGCTTTTGTTCACTTCATGACCGACGGCACTTTCTTTTACGCGGCTGATAAATTCGCGTACCACTGGCAGCGCAACGTCTGCTTCCAACAGCGCCATGCGCACTTCGCGTAGCGTGTCTTTAATATTGTCTTCTGTCAGCCGTCCACGGCCACTGATGTTGCGCAGGGTCTGCGACAATCTATCGGATAAATTAGTAAACATCGTCTCTCGCTTAACGTAATGAGAGGCCGCCAGGGCGACACAATTGGCCGGATTATAACACACTGATCCAGGGATCTCAGCCATATGCGATGAGATCGTTTGGAGCCTGCTGCCGCTGGCGCTATACTGACTTTTTTCACAGTCCTGGCCGGTACTAACACTTAATATGTCCGTATTTGCGATTCTGGCACTACTCGCCTATTCATGTAGCCTTGCACTGATTGTTCCCAGCCTGCTGCGTAAAAACAGCAGCTGGCGCAGGCTGGCCGTTTTGTCTGCCGTCGTCGCGCTGGTGTTTCACGCCGTTGCATTGCAGCAGCGAATCTTTTCCCTCGACGGGGGGCAGAATCTCAGCCTGCTGAATATTGGCTCACTGGTCAGTCTGCTGATCTGCTCGATCATGACCATTGTCGCCTCGCGCAACCGCGGCTGGATACTGCTGCCGATTGTTTACAGCTTTGCCCTGATCAACCTGGCGTTTGCAACCTTCGTTCCTAATGCGTTTATCACCCATCTGGAAACCACGCCGGGGATGATGGTGCATATCGGCCTGGCGCTGTTTGCCTATGCTACGCTGATCATTGCCGCGCTTTATGCGCTTCAACTCGCCTGGATTGACTGGCTGTTGAAAACCAAGAGACTGGCATTTACCACGGATATTCCCCCGCTAATGACCATCGAGCGGAAAATGTTTCATATCACCCAGATTGGTGTGGTGCTGCTGACGCTGGTGCTCTGTACCGGCCTGTTCTTTCTACCGGATCTTTTCAGCCGCGAAAACATTGATAAGGCCGTGCTGTCGTTTCTTGCCTGGTTCCTCTATATCGTCCTGCTTTGGGGCCATTATCACGAGGGCTGGCGCGGGCGCCGCGTTGTCTGGTTCAACTGCGGCGGTGCGTTTCTTTTGACGATGGCCTACTTCGGCAGCCGTATGCTGCAGCACTTTTTAACGTCCTGATCGACCACAACAAGGATCTCCCTTGGAACACGTTTCCACCACGACTCTGATCGTGACGCTGATTATCATGATTCTGGTATCCGCGTACTTTTCCGGCTCCGAAACCGGCATGATGACGCTGAATCGCTATAAACTGCGTCATCAGGCCAAAAACGGAGACCGCGCCGCGCGCAGAGTTGAGAAATTACTCCGCCGCCCGGACCGCCTGATAAGCCTTGTGCTGATTGGCAACAACCTGGTGAATATTCTGGCTTCTGCACTCGGCACCATCGTCGGTATGCGCCTGTACGGTGATGCCGGTGTGGCGATTGCTACCGGTATCCTTACCTTCCTCGTGCTGGTCTTCGCGGAAGTGCTACCGAAAACCATCGCCGCGCTCTATCCCGAAAAAGTGGCATTCCCCAGCAGCTTCCTGCTTGGCCCGCTGCAGATCGTGATGATGCCGCTGGTGTGGCTGCTGAATACCATCACCCGCCTGCTGATGCGCATGGTGGGAATGAAAAGCGATGGCTCGCTCAATTCCGCACTGAGTAAAGAAGAGCTGCGCACCATCGTTTATGAGTCACGCACGCTGATGTCACACCGTAATCAGGATATGCTGCTGTCGGTGCTCGACCTCGATAAGGTTAATGTTGATGACATCATGGTGCCGCGAAACGAAATTGTCGGCATTAACATCAACGATGACTGGAAATCAATTGTGCGGCAGCTGGCCCATTCTCCGCATGGCCGTATCGTTCTTTATCGTGACTCACTGGACGATACCATAAGTATGCTGCGCGTGCGGGAAGCCTATCGCCTGATGACGGAAAAAAAGGAATTTACCAAAGAGGTGATGCTACGGGCTGCGGACGAAATCTACTATGTACCTGAAGGAACACCGCTGAACGTGCAGCTGGTGAAATTTCAGCGCAACAAAGAAAAAGTCGGGCTGGTTGTTGATGAGTACGGCGATATCAAAGGGCTGGTCACCATTGAAGATATCCTGGAAGAGATCGTCGGCGATTTTACTACCTCAATGTCCCCTTCTCTGGCGGAAGAAGTGGTGCCACAGAATGATGGCTCCGTGCTGATTGAAGGCAGTGCTAACGTACGAGAACTCAATAAGGCCTTTAACTGGACGCTACCGGAAGAAGGCGCGCGTACCGTAAACGGCATGCTCCTGGAAGAACTTCAGGATATTCCGCAGCCAGGTGCCACAATACACATTGGCCGATACGCGGTGGATATTCTGGACGTGCAGGAAAATATGATTAAGCAGGTGCGGGTGACGCCACAACAACCACTGCAAAAGTCGGTAAGCTCCTGATCGCCGCAATCACTCCTGCACAGAAGCAATTATGATAGTTATCTGTATACGTAACCGACAATCGTCAGCACTCTCCGCCGGAGAGTGCTTTTTCACAGATACCAAGCGGAATTTTTTCGGCAATATAACCGCTCTCTAGCCCCATAACTGGGTAATAGAACGTTTAAACTGCCTTGCCGCTTCTACTGGTGAAGGCGCGTCACGAATGCTGCGACCGGCGATAAAGACATGAACCGGGATCCCCTGGAACAGCGGCAGATCTTCCAGTGCCAGACCGCCAGTTACGGTGACTTTAAAGCCCATATCAGACAGGCGCCTGATGGCACTGATATCCGCCTCGCTCCACGCCACGCCCGCAGCCTGCGCATCGCGACTACGGTGATAAACCACCTGCTGAATGCCTGCCTCACGCCACTCCCGTGCTTGTTCCCATGTCCAGTAGCCTGTGAGTTCAATCTGTACATCACCATTAAATTCTTTCGCAACATCCAGCGCGCCTTTAGTGGTGTTGATATCCGCGCAGCAGATCACCGTTACCCAGTCAGCGTTAGCTTCAAAGCACATACGGGAGAGAATTTTACCGGCATCAGCAATTTTGGCATCCGCCAGCACGATTTTGTGCGGATAGAGTGCTTTCAGGTCGCGCACGGCGCGAACACCTTCAGCAACGCAGAGAATGGTGCCGACTTCAATAATATCCACTTCATCGGCTATCAGACGTGTCGTTTCATACGCGGAAGACATTGACTGGTTATCCAGCGCAACCTGCAACATAGGTAATGACATTTTGCTATTCCTTTTAGATAGTCGCCGCAGTGGCGTTATCAATTAAATCCAGCACTTCCTGCGCGTTGCGGCAGGCGCGTAAACGGTCAAAATTAGCCTCATCTTCAAACAGATTGACGATCTGCATGATGCCGACTTCCTGATGGGTATTGGCATCCACAGCCGCCATGGTGATCAGGATATCGACCGGGTCGTTATCTTCATGGTTAAAAACCAGCGGTTGCTTTAGTGTCACCAGCGCAAATCCCGTTTTATTAACCCCCTCTTCCGGGCGCCCGTGCGGCATCGCCAGACCGGGTGCAATCACAAAATAAGGACCGTGCTGAGCAACCCCATCAATAATTGCCTGGTAATAACGCGGCTCTACGACATCCGCCTTAACCAGTAAATCAACACCCAGCTTGACGGCTTCCTGCCAGGTGTGGACATCGGCCTGCAGAAGAATGGCATTATTTTCCACCAGCGAATCACGTAATTTCATGGAGCATCCTTACTTCACATCCTGTGGGAAATGAACGTTGATCACTTCCAGCAGTTTTGGGCCAAAATCAGCAGGCGACAGCATGTTGCGCACTCCCACCACATATTTATTGCCAGAGACGCTAATCTCACCAGCGATATGGGTAGAGGCGATGATGATGTCTGCGCCGTTTAATTCACTTTTGTATTCACCTACCGCGCAACTGTTCACTGAGTGATCAATATTTGACTGGGTCAAAAACTGGTCCACCTTCATCTTCATGATCATGGAACTTCCTTGCCCGTTGCCACATACAGCCAGAATACGTACGGTCATAGTCAAAACTCCTTATTGAGCAGAAGCATCTGTCAGTTGTTTTTCCGCGTCCTCTTCAGCACGCAGCGTGCGCCCTGCGAAGAACATATAAGCAAGTGCAATAATGGTGATGGCGGCCATAAACGCGATACCGACGGAGGCGAAGCCCTGCATCATCGGCGGCGCCAGAATCGACCAGTCGGCCATACCCATCCAGGCGCTCATACCGGTCAGTTTCACCGCCCATACACAGCCAAAGATTTCAATCATCCCCATCACCAGACAAATCTTCAGCGCTGCGCGCCAACCGCCAAAGTGATTCGCAAAGACACCGATGGTGGCATTCGAGAAGAACATCGGAATAAAGCCTGGAATAATCAGAACGGAAGAACCGAAGCCCACCAGAATACCGACGGCGATCAGCTGACCAATCGTGCCCCACATAAAGCCCCAGACTACAGCGTTTGGCGCAAAGCTATAAATTGCTGCACAGTCGATCGCCAGTACAGCCCCAGGAATCAGACGCTGGGAAATACCGTTGAACGCTTCGGAAAGTTCGGCGACAAACATGCGTACCCCTTGGGTGATAATGAAAATAGCCACCGCGAACGAGAAGCCCGTTTGCAGGATATAGACTGTCCAGTGGGTGTTGCCCGCCATCGCCTGTACCGTGCTGATGCCGAAGGAGAGGAGAATTGCACCGAAGAAAATGGTCATTACAATCGCAGTGGAAACAATGTTGTCGTGGAAAATATTCAGCCAGCCAGGTAACTTGAGATCCTCAACACTTTCCTCTTTTTTCCCCAGATATGGCGCAACCTTATAAGCAATCCAGGAGGCAAACTGCTGCTGGTGTCCGATGGAGAAGCCGCAGCCGTCAGTCACTTCCTGTGTCGGCTTATACATCATGTTCGATGTAATGCCCCAATAGAGCGAAACCAGTACCGCTGTGCAAATAATGGTCGTCCACATCGGGTAGCCGAAAATATAGAAAGAGACGGCAATCAGCCCCGCCTGCTGGAACATGATGTGCCCGGTCAACATGATGGTACGAATGCCGGTAATGCGCCGCAGCAGGACGTAACAAATATTCAGCGCCAGTGCTAAAAGCACAGCATAACCCACCCAACTGTAGGCCTCTCCCATTCGCTCAATGGTTGCCATCATTGAAGCGTAGGTATCGGAGATAGCACCATTGATGCCATAAACCTCCGACATTTTCGCTACCACCGGTTTAAAAGTGCTGGTCAGAATGCCGGATCCGGCCTGCAACAGCATAAAACCGATAATGGTTTTAATCGTCCCTTTAACAATAACGCTGGCACTTTTGTGCAGCAGGATATAACCCAAACAGGTCACCATACCCAGCAGCAACGGGGCGTTGGTCATAACCTGGTTAAAGAAAACGGTAAAGATGTGGTAGAGAATCTCCATAACACACTCCAGAAGGTGGACGCTCCAAAACGCATGCTACGCCCAGGTTGGTTGTTTCGATCACTCTAATAATCAAAATCAATCACAACAAGATTGGATTTGATTAAATGTGACGCACACCTCAAATAATCCTTCAATCCGTTACCGTATTAATTCCTATTTTCAAAAAAATAAAAAATAAACAATCAAAATCAATTAATTAACAATTTTAAACATCAAAAAAAACGCATCTACCTCTCTTTAATCATCTGTATTTCTTTTATGAATGCCAAAATTCAGGATTGCAATCCTGAATACACAGTGCCATTATTTATCAAAACAAATCATTATATGATTACTTATGATAAAAATGAGGGGATAATCAATGAATAAAGTACAAACCATCACCCGAGAATCATGGATCCTCAACACTTTTCCAGAGTGGGGTAGCTGGCTGAATGAAGAAATTGAACAAGAGCAGATTGCACCCGGCACCTTTGCCATGTGGTGGTTAGGTTGTACGGGCATCTGGCTGAAATCCGAGGGCGGAGCCAATATCTGCATTGATTTATGGTGCGGCACTGGCAAACAAAGCCACAGCAATCCCCTGATGAAAACGGGCCATCAGATGCAGCGCATGGCGGGCGTGAAAAAGCTCCAGCCAAATCTGCGTACCACGCCGTTTGTCCTGGATCCGTTCGCTATTCGCCAGATCGATGCCGTGCTTTCAACCCACGATCATAATGATCACATTGATGTGAATGTGGCTGCTGCAGTCATGCAGAACTGTGCCGGGGACGTACCGTTTATCGGTCCACAAACCTGTGTCGACCTGTGGATCGGTTGGGGCGTACCAAAAGAGCGCTGCATCGTAATGAAACCGGGCGATGTGGTTAAAATCAAAGATATTGAAATCCACGCACTCGACGCCTTTGACCGTACCGCCCTCATCACGTTACCTGCAGCTCAAAAAGCCGCGGGCGTACTGCCGGATGGAATGGATCAGCGTGCGGTGAACTACTTGTTCAAAACGCCGGGCGGCAACTTGTACCACAGTGGCGATTCTCACTACTCTAACTACTACGCGAAGCACGGTAACGAACACCAGATCGACGTGGCTCTGGGCTCCTATGGTGAGAACCCACGGGGTATTACCGACAAAATGACCAGCGCCGATATCCTGCGCATGGCCGAGTCGTTGAATACCAAAGTGGTGATCCCGTTCCATCACGATATCTGGTCAAACTTCCAGGCTGATCCGCAGGAAATCCGCATTCTGTGGGAAATGAAAAAAGACCGCCTGAAGTATGGCTTTAAGCCTTTCATCTGGCAGGTCGGCGGGAAGTTCACCTGGCCGCTGGATAAAGACAACTTCGAATACCACTATCCGCGCGGATTCGATGACTGCTTCACGATGGAACCGGACCTGCCCTTTAAGTCCTTCCTGTGAGGCTTCTCCGGCGTGGGGTAATCGTTTACCACTCGCCGGAAATTATTCCCGCCAGCATTAGTATTTTCACCTGATTTCAAATATCATCTTTGCTTATCACCTTTTAATCTGGTTCGCTCATGACTGAAGCGCAAAGACATCAAATTTTATTAGATTTACTGGCACAAACGGGGTTTGTCACCGTGGAGCAAGTGATTTCCCGGCTGGAAATTTCTCCGGCGACGGCACGACGCGATATCAATAAACTCGACGAAAGCGGCAAGCTGAAAAAAGTCCGCAATGGCGCAGAAGCCATCAGTGAAAAGCGTCCACGCTGGTCACCAATGAATATTCATCAGGCGCAAAACCATGATGAGAAGGTGCGGATTGCGCGTGCGGCTTCGCAACTGGTGAATTCCGGCGAAAGCATCGTCATCAATTGCGGCTCTACCGCCTTCCTGCTTGGTCAGGAACTGTGCGGTAAGCCCGTACAGATCATTACTAACTACCTGCCACTGGCCAACTATCTGATCGATCAGGAACACGACAGCGTCATCATTATGGGCGGGCAGTATAACCGCAGCCACTCCATCACCCTGAGTCCACAAGGTAGTGAGAACAGCCTGTATGCCGGGCACTGGATGTTCACCAGCGGCAAAGGATTGACCGCCGAAGGACTATATAAAACCGACATGCTTACGGCGATGGCTGAGCAAAAAATGCTTAATGTCGTCGGGAAACTCGCAGTGCTGGTAGATAGCACCAAAGTTGGCGAACGCGCCGGGATGCTGTTTAGCCAGGCAGGGCAAATAGACCTGGTTATTACCGGAAAACAGGCCGATGAATCAATCCTCATGCAGCTTGAAGAGCTGGGTTTACTGGTTATACGTGTTTAAAGAACCCCTTCGCGGACAAGGAATCACCAGCTATAACCGGAGCGATCGGGCAGTCCGACCGCTCCGGATCGTTTAGATATGCAGTTCTTTCAGTTTTTCTTTCGGCAGGGCCAAATCTTCATTACGGTTAACGCGGATGTCATTAGCAATAATGTGACGCGCGATTTCCTGTGCTTCTTCCAGTGAATGCATCTCACAGGTGCCGCACTGATAGATGTTCAGCTCAGGAATATCATTCTGGTTGGCAACCTTGAGAACATCCTCCATTGCCGCTTTCCACGCCTTCGCCACGCGCTGCTCGTCCGGCACACCAATCAGGCTCATATAGAAGCCCGTACGGCATCCCATCGGCGAGATATCAACGATTTCTACGCCTTCACCGTTCAGGTGATCGCGCATAAAACCAGCGAACAGGTGCTCCAGCGTATGGATACCGCGCTCAGGCAGGATTTCGATGTTCGGTCGGCAGAAACGCAGATCGAAAACGGTGATGGTGTCGCCATGAGGGGTTTTCATGGTCTTAGCTACGCGGACTGCGGGAGCGGCCATGATGGTGTGATCAACGGTAAAGCTATCCAGCAATGGCATATTGTTACCTCAACTAATGAATTTATTTTAGATATGGTGAAACTTTTTCTGTCAGCTCGCGTCTTACTATGTGAAAGACGCGCATTTGTTATCATCATCCCTGACAACAGAGATGTTACTTTGGCCACAGTGATGTGGCCATTTTCTTTTGGCGCTAGCCTTTATCTTTCAGAAACTCTTCCAGACTCAGCGTATCACTTTCTTCTATCTGCTGCTGACTTACCTGCGAGCGGCGTGCTTCTTCAGCAAACTGTTCAGCACTCAACACTTCCAGCGGCTCTTCGTTTAGCTGCTGGCGATACTGTTCGGCAAGTGCCAGTCCGGTACCGGCAATGCCGTTTTCCTTCAGCGACTGCAGGAAGCGTGCGGAGTAGGTTAAATCAGGATCGTCAAATGAGGCCACCAGGCGTTCGCACACCTGCTGGTAGTGGTTTTCCCCATTCTGGCCGTCCAGCGTTTCAGCAACGCGCTGCAGATCGCGGAACAGTGCCTTGCCCACATCAACCAGTGGTTGCTCGGTGTCCCCACAGCCCATGCCAATGGTTTGGCCGGGCTTACGGCCTTCAAGGATCACGCGATTCCAGTTTTTACGCGTGCAGAGCAATTCGTCGCTGTTCATGTCCGGTGCTTCAGCCAGCGTACACCAGATCAGGAACAGATCCAGGAAACGCACCTGGTTAGCATCAACCCCAATGGCTGAGAACGGGTTAATATCCAGTGAGCGAACTTCAATGTATTCAATACCACCACGCAGCAGTGCGTCTGAAGGTGCTTCGCCGGAACGCGTCACGCGCTTTGGTCTGATTGGCGCATACAGCTCATTTTCAATCTGTAGCACATTCGTATTCAGCTGCAGCCAGTCACCTTTGGCGTCTTTCACGCCCATCGCTGCAAATTCAGCGGATGGTGTTTTAATGGCCGCCTTAAGCGCTTTGATATAGCCAGGCAGGTCGTTAAAGGTAATACCAAGGTTGCTCTGCGATTTATTGGTATAGCCAAGATCGCTAAGGCGCAGCGAGGTGGCATACGGGAGTGACAGCATCCCCTGCTCGCTGCGGTCGAACGGCAGATTGCTTTCCTTGCCCTGCAGGAAGGAAGAGCAGATAGCCGGTGACGCCCCGAACAGATAAGGAATAATCCAGCCAAAGCGATAGTAGTTGCGGATCAGGCGCAGGTAGCCGTCTGAAATCGCGTCTTTACCACTTTCTGCATCTTCCACTCCAGCCCAGGCCTGCCAGAAAGAGAGCGGCAGCGAGAAGTTATAATGTACGCCGGAAATCACCTGCATCAGCGCCCCGTAGCGATTTTTCAATCCCTGCCGGTACAGCGTCTTCATGCGGCCAATGTTCGAACTGCCGTACTGCGCCAGCTCAATGTCCTGGCCCGGTTCAATGATGCACGGCATGCTCATCGGCCACATCCGCTCTTCACCCAGCTCGCGGGAGGTATGGCGATGAATATCACGCAGGAATGCCAGTAGATGATCAATATCCTGATCGACCGGCGTGATAAATTCTAACAGTGCTTCCGCAAAATCAGTGGTGATCCACTTATGCGTCAGCGTGGAGCCCAGTGAAGATGGGTGCCGGGTTGTAGCCAGATGCCCATCGGGTCTGACACGCAGCGTTTCGCGTTCAATACCGCGACCAATTCCTTTAAGTGCGCCAGGGTGGGCTTCCAGCCACGCAAGTGCCTGTGATACGTCCGGGATCAAATTGACCTCCCGCTCAGAGAAAATTTATTATTGTTAAGCATAATGTTAACCGTAGCATCATCTAATAGCGAATCAATGCCACCATTCCATGCCCTGTAAAGTTGCGGCAGCTAGCGCTATATATCGCAAAGTTTTGCCGACGGCGAGAAAAAAAACCATCGGTAGCCAGGCGAAACGCAGCCAGCCGGCAATAACGCACAGCAGGTCACCGATCACCGGTAACCAGCTAAATATCAGCGCAGCAGGCCCTAAACGATGTAACCATGCCATCGCTGTTGTATGCCATCGCCCCTGTTCTTTTAGCGGCAGCAGGCGACCAATCAGAATGTTTGTCAGCCCCCCGAGGGTATTACCTATGGCGGCAATCAACACCAGATTCACTGTGGAAGCTTTACCAGCCAGCAACAGACCTACCAGCATCGCCTCTGAGCTGCCGGGCAACAGCGTAGCACTCAGAAAACTGCTGGCAAACATTGAACCGTATGTCAGCCACTCAGTCACAGCAGACGGACATCAACGACATCCATACCCGCAGCACGAGCAGCCTGCAAACCAAAGTCCGCATCTTCAAATACTATGCAGCGCGCAGGCAGTACGCCTATCAGTTCAGCGCAGCGGATAAATGTATCAGGCTCTGGCTTATGACGTTTAACATCATCTGCTCCGACAATCGCCGAGAAATAATCACGGAGCCCCAGATGCTGCAATAGCGCAACCGCCATAGCATGTTCGCTACCGGTCCCTACAGCCATCGGGCGTCGTCCCTTATAGGCTTTCACCACCTCGATGAGCGGAAGCGGTTTCACCACATCGAACAGTATGCTTTTAAATAAAGAGGTCTTTTCCGCAGCAAGGCGGTGAGGATCGAGATCGCTCTGATGCTGTTCAACGATAAACTCGGCAATACGCCACGTCGGAGAACCATTAAGGCCAATCAATGCCTTTTCATCAAAAGCCATCCCATGCTGAGCCAGCACCTGACGCCAGGCCTGGCGGTGCGTGGGTTCAGTATCGAGGATGGTGCCATCCATATCGAAGATCAAGCCGTCGTAAGCGTCGTACATTCTCTTAACCACCCTGATAAAGGAACGATTACTTTAGCGTAAAGCTGTATGAATGTCGCTGTCAGCGTGGATCAGCAAATGCCTTGAAAGTCATAGGGATTTCTAGCAGTAAATTTATGATGAGAAAACGAATTAAAATGCAAGATAACAGCGGGTAACTGGCTAAAGACCACAAGGCGCAGGATGAGCAAACAGAAAGAGAAAATAGCGTATCGGAAATATGGGGTACGATCGGGGATCTATCTGACGAGCAAAATTGGGAAAAGTAGAAATCAGGAGAGATGGTGCATCCAGGAGGATTCGAACCTCCGACCGCTCGGTTCGTAG